>DASSRT010000181.1:0-8293 GCA_035701705.1 Rhodanobacteraceae bacterium | reverse complement strand
GACGCCAAGGGCATTGCGACCCGCGTCGCCGGCGGCAAGGTGCTGTCGGCCATCGCGCCGAAGCTGCCGTCGATCAGCGGCGGCTCGGCCGACCTCGATCCATCGACCCACACGGCGGTGAAGGGCCTCGGCGTGTTTTCGCCGGGCAAGGAACCGGACGAGCAGGGTGCCGCGGACGAAGTGTGGAGCTACGCGGGCAGGAATCTCCATTTCGGCGTGCGCGAGCACGCGATGGGCGCGATCGCCAACGGCATGGCTGCGCACGGTGGATTCATCCCGTACACCGCGACCTTCATGGTGTTCTCCGACTACATGCGCCCGCCGATGCGCTTGGCTGCGATCATGGGCCTGCGCGTCATCAACGTGTTCACGCATGACTCGATCGCGGTGGGCGAGGATGGTCCGACCCACGAGCCCGTCGAGCAACTCGCGGGCCTGCGCTCGGTGCCGAACCTCGACGTGATCCGTCCGGGCGACGCCAACGAAACCGCGGTGGCGTGGAAGGTTGCGCTTGAATCGGCGAAGAATCCGACCGCGATCATCCTCTCGCGCCAGAACGTGCCGACGCTGGATCGCACGAAGTTCGCCAGCGCCGAGGGCCTGCGCAAAGGTGCGTACGTGTTGCTGGATGCGCCCGGCGGCGCACCGGAAATCATTGTCATCGGCACCGGCGCCGAAACCGATCTCGCGGCGAAGGCGGTCGAAAAGCTGCAGGCCGAAGGCATCAAGGCCCGCGCGGTGTCGATGCCGAGCTGGGAACTGTTCGCGGCGCAGGACCAGGCCTACCGCGATTCCGTGTTGCCGCCGAGCGTGCACGCGCGGCTCGCGGTGGAAGCCGGCTGCCGCGAAGGCTGGGAACGCTGGGTTGGCGATCGCGGCTCCGGCGTCGGCGTGAATCGCTACGGCGCCTCCGCGCCCGGCGAACTGGTGCTGGAAAAGTACGGGTTCACCGTCGAAAACGTGGTCGCGCAGGCGAAGGCGTTGCTGGGCTGAGCCGTATTCCCGGATGTTGCATCGTGCCGTCCGGGGCAGGCGCGGGGCGTCGCACTTGATGCGTGCGTTGAACGGGACGCGTCGCGAACAACGCGGAGTCTGGAGCGTGGAGATGCTGCTGGTCATACGAATTGCCATGCGGGCTGGCGTTCCCCTGGCGTTGCTGTTGCTGTGCTGCTCTCCGGCCTGGGCCCGGATATCCGGTGCGTCGCCGACTCCACCGCCGCCGCCGGCGCCGCCTCCCGGCTGGGCTCCACTGAGTTACGTCGGGGCGCGCCCGGTGCCGTCGTACCCGGGACTTGCGTATCTCGAAGGGGATTCCGGCACCGTGGTCGTGCGGGCCCGAGTGCAACCGGATGGCCGTATCGCGGCAACCAGCGTGGACGTGTCCTCAGGCCATCACGCGCTGGATGAAGCTGCGCTGCGGGCAGTGCGCAAGGTGCAATTCAATGCGTTGGCCAGATCGGTGCCGGTCCATGAGCGGACTGCGCGGATTCCGATTCACTTTTCCTCCGGGCAGTCGCTGCAGTCGCGCGTCGTCCTGCTCGACCCGGAGGGCACCACCAAGCCGGACCCGCGCAAGCCCGCGCTGCAATGGCCATCCGGTTACCTGCATCCGCGCTACCGAAGCGTGGCGACGCCGTTGCCATTCAGCGCGGCACTCGCGGCGGTGCGTGCCTTGGCCAGCAAAGCGCCCCCCGTCGCCGGTGGTCCTCGCCTGTTCGCCGAGTTCGTGGACAAGGCTGCAGCCGACGGTACGCCTCAGGCCATCTGGTTTGCGCTGGATCCCGGCAAACCCTACGGAATGATCGTGCGCTACACCTTTTCCGGTGCGCCGGGGCGCCCCGTGGTGGACGTTGCGGCAGCGTGCCCGAACGATCCGTCCGTTTGTGCGAACGCGATGCCGGAGTTGCTGCGCGGGCCATTTTTCGCCCGCGCCGCGGTGGCCGGCGCGACCACTGCGCCGGGTCATTGACCACGGCGCGGCGTGCCTACTGCTCCTTGACGGTCACGCTCTTCAGCAGCAGGTCGAGCTTCTGCTTCATCTCGGCTTGCGATTGCGTGCCGGGTTGATAGACATACGCGGTGTACAGCACCGAGGGTTTGTCGGCGTGCGGTGGCGGGGCGACCGCGTCGATCTTGGTGATGTCGTTGTCGGTGTAGGCAACGGCGTCGAAGGGATGCTGGCGATCCAGCACCTTGGTCCAGCGGCTCTGGTAACTGTCATCGAGGTCGGCGGGCGGCGCATCGATGCGGCGCAGGCTGATCCAGTGGTGGTCCTGGTTGTCCTGCGCCACCCATGCCTGGCCGACGTCCCAAACGACCTTGCCGGCATGCCCGGGGAAGAAGCCGAATCCCAGCGTCAGCATGCTGTTGGCGTCGATTTTCTGCAGAGCCGGCGTGAATGAAAACGCCAATCGCTGCGACGCGTAGCTGAAACGCTTGCCGTAGGCGAAGTCGATGTGGATGTCGTTGAATGCCTGCGGCAACAAGTCGCGCTCGCGCAGGAAATCTTGCCACTGCGCCAGCGTGCCGTCGTAGGGCAGGCTGATGAAGTTGGTCAGTGCGCGCAGGTTGATGGTGGTGTCGTGATGGGTGGATGCCGAGGTGAGGCGTGTGAGGATCGCGTAGCCATCCGGGGTCGGCAGCGCAAACATGACCTGGAAGCTGTTGGCGTACGGAATCGGCCAGGTCCACACCTGCCAATGCCGGCCCCAATGGTCGGTCCACAGACTCGATTCGGTGGGTTTTCCGAATGACGTCACCCGTACGGCTTGCGATCCGACCCGCCGTTTCAGCATGCCGGTGCGCAGCAGCAGGTCCATCACGCCCTGCGGGTCATGGTGGAATTTTGCCTCCGGCGTGGTGTCGGGCTTGCGCAGGTGGAACACGATGTTGTTGCCGGCGGTGCCACCCTCGATGTAACCGTTCGCCGGCAGGCTGATCTTGATGCGCGACTGGCCGGTGGTCGACCAGACACCGTTGCTGTTGCGCACCAGCAATTGTGGAAAGTCGGTCATCGACGGTCCGCCGTACAGGATCTGGTGCGCGCCCTCGCCGTTCGGGAACAGGCTTGCCGACTGCGAGGCGAGCAGCGCGTGCAGCTGCGTGTCGAGGAATGCGTGGAAGGCCTTGCCGAAATCGGCGAAGAATTGCGCGGTGCCGAGCGGCAGTTTGAAGTCGCCCTTGTAGGTGCCGCTCAGGGTCGAGTCGAAGGCGTCGAACTGGTAGGACAAGCGCTTGTCGTAGCGTGCGAGGTCCTTGGGCGCGTCCAGCACTTCGTTCATCGGCAGCGCATAGTTGAGGTTCTCGTTCGGCGACTTCATCAGCACCACGCCGATCACCTTGCCGTTCTGGTCCAGCAGCGGGCCGCCGCTGTTGCCCGGCGAGGCGGCCGCTGAGAAACGGATCCATTTCCACTTGCCATCCTGGGATTCCGGCGTGTTGGAGGTGTACAGGCCATTGCGGATCACCACGCCGGTGCCGAGCGCGTTGCCGACCGAATACACGACCTGGTTCAAGGTCGGCGTGGTGTCGATCGGCAGCGGCGTGATCTTCGGCGGATCCTTGAGCGAGAACACCACGAAATCGCGGCGCAACGCGAACTTTTCGATCTTGTCGATGGCGTACACCTTGCCGGACGCATCGCGCAATTCCGGTGGCCCCCACAGGCTCTGGTAGCCCGCCATCAGGACGTGGCCGGCGGTGACATAGGTGTTCGGGCCGATCGCGAACGCGGTGCCGATCGAGTAGTACTTGTCGGTGCGTTCCTGGTACGGCAACAAGTCCATCGGCAACGGCTTCTCGTAGGACAAGGTGTCCTTGGGCTTGGCCGCGACCACTTCGAACGTCGCCGACTGGATTTCCGGCAGCAAGGCGGGATTGAGCGTGGCATCGGCGTGTGCGGTTCCGAACGCGAGGCATGCGGCGAACAGGGTGAACAACCAGCCTGCAACGCGATGTGCGTGGCGTCGCCGCGTGTCGCGCGATGCGCGCACGGAACCGATGGATGCCGTCATGGATGAACCTCTGCGGGAAAGGGAATGCGTGCCAAACCGCGCGATCCTCGCACAATCGCGGCTTGCGCGCACGGGTGGAAACTCACATGCCGGGGCGGTGCAGGATCAGCTCCAGCACGAACTTCGAACCGAAGAATGCCAGCAGCAGGATCGCCATGCCGGTGAGCGTCAAGCGTACCGCGCGGTTGCCACGCCAACCCCAACGCCAGCGCCCGGCCAGCAGCACGCCGAAGATGATCCACGCGACCAGCGACAGGATCGCGGTGTGGGCCTGGTGTTGCGCGTGCAGGTTGTGCACGAACAGCACGCCCGACAACAGGGTCAGCGTGAGCAGCGCAAAGCCCGCCCCGATCAACTTGAACATCAGCGATTCGGTTTGGGTCAGCGGCGGCAGTGCGCCGGCCCAGGTGCTCAGGCGGCGCGTGCGCAGCGCGCGTTCCTGCGCCGCCAGCAACAGCGCCAGTACCGCGGCGATCGCCAGCAGGCTGTAGGCCAGCAGCGCGATGATCACGTGCAGGCCGATTTGCCAGTCGAGCGGGAATGGTGCCGTGGGTGGCGCGAGGAATTCGTCGATCGCGAGGAACAGTCCCGCCAACGGAAACAGGATGATGCCCAGCGCCGCGACCGGCCGCGTGAGGTTGACGATCAGGGTCAGCGCCGCGATGACCGCCGCGACCAGCGACAACGCCGCGTAGAAGTGCAGGTCGACTGCGCCGCGGTGGATGCCGAACAGCACGCCGAAGTGGACCACCACGGCAACACCGGCGATCACCAGCGCGGCGCGGCGTGGCGTCGCGCGGCCTGCATCGAGCAGTGGCCGGGCCAGTGCGGCCGCGGCCACGACGTACAGCACGATCGCGACCAGTGCGAGCAATTCCATGGTGATCGAGTGCATCGGCATGCCGAAAGTCTCTCATGGCGCTGGCTGTGGGTTCCACAGTTACATGTGCGATCGTCCCTGATCGCTGCACTGGCGGGCCGCCTTGTTCGCGCAATCACTTTGAGCTGGTGGGTATCAGAACGGCCTTCCATGGCCTGACTTTCCACAACAGCCGCTTCGAAGGGCAGTTCAGTTGTGCGGGCGATGGTACTTGCAATATTTAGATAAATATCTAAATATATGCGTGCCGCAGCCACGACCGCCATCCATGAAACAGCAGGAGGTGTTCCGTGCATTGGCCGATCCCACCCGCCGCGCGATCCTCAAGCGGTTGCAGAAGGGCGCGCTGAGTGCGGGCGAGATCGGAGGGATGTTCGACATGACCGGGGCGACGCTTTCGCACCATTTCACGGTGCTGAAGCAGGCCGACTTGGTGCGCGCGGAGCGGCGCGGGCGCAACATCGTCTATTCACTCAACACGTCGGTGATGGAAGACCTGACACGGATGGTTCTGGATCTGGTTCCCGCAACGCGCGGCAAGGGAGAACACAAATGAAACAGGCTGGAACGTTGGTCGTCTCGGGGCTGTTCGTGGCGACCTTGCTGGGCGTGGCGGTGTGGCTGTATCCGCAGTTGCCTGCGCAGGCACCGATCCACTGGGATGCCGACGGCCAGGTCAATGGCTGGGCGCCGCGGTTCTGGGCCGTGGCGGTTCCGGTGCTGGTCCTGGTGGCGCTGGCGATCATGACGCCGTTGCTGCCGCGCATCTCGCCGCGCAAATTCGAGATCAAGCCGTTCGCGCGCGTGTACGGAATCCTGATGCTCACGGTGCAGGGCTTCCTGGTGGTGGTCTCCATCTGCGCGCTGCTGGCGGCTGCGGGCTACGACGTGCCGATCCCGCTGGTGGTGTCGTTGTGTTCCGGCGCGTTGTTCATGGTGCTCGGCAACTACATGGGCAAGCTGCGCAAGAATTTCTTCGTCGGCATTCGCACGCCGTGGACGCTCGCCAGTGACGCGGTGTGGGAACGCACGCACAGGCTTGGCGGCTGGTTGTTCGTGTTGGCGGGGCTGGCGTGGATGGGGTTGGGCCTGGCCGGGGCGCCGGGGACTTGGCTCATTGCCGTCGTCCTGATCGCGGCGCTGGTCCCGTGCGTGTATTCGTATTTCATCTATCGGCGCCTGCAAGGCAGTCGCCAACTCGAGGATTAGGTCCATGCAGATCAAGACGATCGTGTTGGCCGCGGCCATGCTCGGAGTGCTGCCGCTCGCTTGCCATGCCACGCAGGTTTCCCAGGCCTGCCTGGCCCGCCCGGCCGGGTTGCTGGATGCCCTGGTGCACGGTGATTACGCCGCCGCCAACGAGGCGTTTTCGCCGCCGGCCGGGAAGGTGCTGACGGCGGCCAAGCTCGAGGCGGCATGGAGCCAGTTGCAGGAGACCTACGGCGCCTATCGCAAGCATGGTGCGTCCCTGTCGCAGACGTTCCAAGGCGGAAACGTGGTGATTACGCCGGTCACGTTTGCGGTGGAATCGTTGAACCTGCTGACAGCGTGTGATGCGTCGAACCGGCTCACGATGATCTATTTCACGCCGTCGACGGCAGGCGCGGCTCCCGCTTCCGTGCAAGCGCACGCGGAGGCCGATGGCGTGCGCGTCGCGCCGCTCGATGTGGCGTCGCCGCTCGGTCCCCTGCGTGGCGCGTTGACGCTGCCCGCCGGCAAGGGGCCGTTTCCGGCGGTGGTGCTGGTGGCAGGTTCTGGCCCGAACGATCTCGATGAAACCGTGGGCGGCAGCAAGCCGTTTCGCGACATCGCCGAGGGCTTGGCAAGGGCCGGCATTGCATCCCTGCGTTACGACAAGCGCACGCGCGATTACGGATTGAAGGCCGCGGCGAATCCACGATTCACCGTCGATGACGAAGTGACGGACGACGCGTTGACCGCGCTGCACTTGCTCGCGAAGCAGAAAGGGATCGATCCGCACCGCGTGTTCGTGCTGGGCCACAGCCTGGGTGCGCAGATGGCGCCGCGCATTGCGCAACGCGATCCGCAGCTCGCGGGTGTCGTGATGCTGGCGGCGCCCGCGCGCCCGCTGCTGTCCGTGATTGCCGAACAGGCGCGCGAGCAGGGCATCCGTCACGGCGCCGACAAGGCCCGGATCGAGGCCGACCTGAAAGCGATCGCCGGTGAGCGGGCATTGCTGGACAAGGCCGATCCGGCACACCCGCCGCCGGGCAAGTTCGGGATCTTTACCCAGGCCTACCTGATGAGCCTGCATGGCTATCACCAGGTCGCAGTGGCGCGTTCGCTCACCGAGCCCATGCTGATCCTGCAGGGTGGCAGCGATTTCCAGGTTTCGCCGGCGAAGGATTTCGACACGTGGAAAAAGGCCCTCGCGGGTAAATCGGATGTGACGTTTCGCCTGTTTCCGGGGTTGAGTCATCTGTTCACGCCCGCAGGCAAGACCTTGACCGCGGCGGACTACACAGCGCCCGCGCACGTCGATCCGGCCGTGATCGAAACGATCGCGAACTGGATCAAGGCACAGTTGCCGGCGAAGTGACAAACGCACGCGCCGGAGACACGGGCGGACCCGTTACAATGCCCGGTTTCGGATTCGACGCGCTGCCATGTTCGACAACCTGACCCAACGCCTCTCCGCCACCGTCCAGCGCCTGAGCGGGCGCGGGCGGCTGACCGAGGAAAACATCCGCGAGGCGCTGCGCGAGGTGCGCGTGGCCCTGCTGGAAGCCGATGTCGCCTTGCCGGTGGTGCAGGCGCTGGTCGAGCGCATCAAGGTGCGCGCGGTCGGCCAGGAAGTGTTGAAGTCGCTGACACCGGGCCAGGCGCTCATCAAGGTGGTTCGCGACGAGCTGACCGCGGTGATGGGCACGCAGAATGCGTCGCTCAACCTCGCGGCGACGCCGCCGGCGGTGGTGTTGATGGCGGGCCTGCAGGGCGCCGGCAAGACCACCACGGTCGCCAAGCTGGCGAAGCACCTCATCGAACGCAAGAAAAAGGTGCTGGTGGTTTCGGCCGACGTGTATCGTCCGGCTGCGATCGAGCAGCTGCAGACGCTGGCGGGGCAGGTCGGTGCCGGCTTCGTGCCGTCCGAGGCCGGCCAGAAGCCGGTCGCGATTGCCAAGGCCGCGGTCGCCGCGGCCAGGCGCGAAGTTGCCGACGTACTGATCGTCGATACCGCGGGACGCACCTCGATCGACGCGGCCATGATGGCCGAGATCAAGGAGCTGCACGCGGCGCTCGATCCCGTCGAAACCCTGTTCGTGGTCGATTCGATGACCGGACAGGACGCGGCCAACACCGCCAAACATTTTTCCGAAGCGCTGCCGCTCACGGGCGTGATCCTGACCAAGGTCGATGGCGACGCGCGTGGCGGCGCGGC
>DASSRT010000180.1:0-28476 GCA_035701705.1 Rhodanobacteraceae bacterium | reverse complement strand
ATGGTCACGCAGACCGCGACCAATGGCATCGTGGCGTCGCAGACCAGCTACGACAGTCTGGACCGCCCGACCAGCCATTACGCATTCGGCAAACTGGTCGCGATGGATGCATGGAACGCCGACGGCACGCTGGCCTCGGTGACCGATGGCGACGGCCACACGACCACGCTGTCGAGCTGGTACCGCGGCCTGCCGCAAACGGTCACGTACGCGGACGGCACGCACGAATCGGCCACGGTGAACGACGCCGGCTGGATCACCTCGCTCACCGACGAGGACGGCTTCGCCACGAACTACGCGTATGACCCGATGGGGCGGCTGAGCCAGATCAGCTATCCGACGGGCGATGACGTGGCATGGAACCCGATGGTGCTGTCGTTCGCGCCGGTGGCGGGCAGCGAGTACGGCATTCCTGCCGGCCATTGGAAGCAAACCGTCCACACCGGCAACGATTACACGGTGACCTATTTCGACGCCTTTTGGCGCCCACTCGTCAGCGAGCATTACGACGCCGGCAACAGGTCGGCCACCTTGAGCCAGGTGGTTACGCGCTACGACGCGGCGGGCCGGAAGGTCTTCACCTCTTATCCAACCCGCGCGGCGACCAGCTACACCCAGGCACTGCCCGGGGACCACACCAGCCATGACGCGCTGGATCGCGTCACCGAAGTCGATCAGGATTCCGAACTCGGCACCCTCAAGACCACCACGGCCTACCTGTCCGGCTTCCAGACCCGAACCACGGATCCGCGCGGCAACAGTACCCTTACCACCTATCAGGCGTACGGCCAGCCGACCACCAAGTACCCGGATTCAATCACTGCACCGGAAGGCGAATTGAGCGTCATCATGCGCGATGCCTTCGGCAAGCCCATCTCGCTTACCCGTACCGGAACGGCGCAAGGATCCCTGCAGCTGACGCGCTATTACGTTTACGACACGCGCCAGCAACTGTGCAAGCGAATTGATCCCGAAACTGGGGCAACCGCTTTTGGCTACGACGCGGCAGGCAATCTGTCGTGGAGTGCGTCAGGACTGAGTCTGCCGGCCACCACCACCTGTGACAGCAGCGTAGCCTACGCGTCCGGGCGACGCAGCGATCGTCGCTACGATGCCCATAATCGAATTGTCAGCCTCACGTTTCCGGATGGCAACGGCAACCAAACGTGGGCCTATACGCCAGACGGCTTGCCCAGCGAGATCACACGGCAGAACACCCAAGGTGCCAACGATCTGGTGACCAACACATACACGTATAACGCTCGCGGCATGTTGACCAGTGAAGGATTGCGTGCTGAAGCCGACTGGCCTACCTGGACCGTAGGCTATGAATACGATGCCAACGGGCACTTGGCCGATCGGGTGTATCCGGATGGTTCGGTGGTTGCGTATGCGCCCAATGCGCTCGGCCAACCAACTCAAGCCGGCAGTTACGCGACGGGGGCGACCTACTACCCGGATGGCAAATTGGCCCACTTTGCCTTCGGGAACGGTATTGTCCACACACTCACGGAGAACGTCCGCCACCTGCCTGCAAGCATCACCGATACCGGTGGTGGCGTAACGCCAATCAACCAGACCTATAGCTACGACGCTGACGGTGATTTGACCACGCTCGGAGATACCGGCAACAGCCAGCAAAACCGCACAATGAGCTATGACGGCCTGGACCGGCTCAGTGCTGCGACGGTCGCCTACGCCGGGACGACGCCGTCCCGCTACGGATATGATGTGTTGGACAATCTGGTCGAGGTCAGCCAAGGCACGCACGGCGCCAGTTACCAGTACAACTTGGCCAACCAGTTGAGCCAGCTGGTGGACAGCGATGTGGGCACGACCACCTATACGTACGACCCCCAGGGCAATCTTTCCAGCAAGGACGGGGTGGCCTACAGCTTCGATTATGGAAATCGCTTGCGGGCGGTCATAGGGCAACAGGCCTACCGTTACGACGGCTTGGGGCGGCGCGTACTCGGGGTAGCGACCATCGGGGGTGCCGGCATTCATTCGATGTACACGCGAGCCGGACAGCTGGTATTTCGACGCGATTACGGGACAGACGTGACGGATGCCTACGTGTACCTTGGGGCGCGGCTGGTTGCGATCGTCGAGCACCCGTTTGCGGGCGGCTCCAATACGCGCTACCAACACACCGACTATCAGGGAACGGTGGTCGCGCAGACTGCAGCGAGCGGCGCGGTACTGTCGCGCAGCGTCTATGCCAGTTTCGGCTTGGCGTGGAACCACGGCAATGACGATGGACCGGGTTACACTGGCCACGTGCAGGACAGCCTGACCGGGATCACCTACATGCAGCAACGGTACTACGATCCGGTAGCGCGGCGTTTCCTGAGTGTGGATCCCATCACTGCCAACGCCGATACCGGTGGCAATTTCAACCGGTATTGGTATGCCAACGACAACCCCTACAAATACATCGATCCAGATGGGCGAACCTGCACGAAAGTCGGTAAGTCTTACTCGTGCCAGATCGACTATGTGGCAACGAGGAATGCAAAGGGTAAAGTCGTAATGACAAGAGCAACGGCTGCTGACCACAAACAATATGCGGCGGTCGAACAGTCCCTAACTCGTGCGGTGAATGCGGCGGCGGCGTCCAACAAGGTCGAACACATATCGGTAAAGAATGGCAGCGCTACATATTCTTTCTCGATTTCTGCGAAGAAGATTGCTTCGCAGCTCGCCGGTCGCAACATGATCATCGACGCTTTCGACTCTGACACAAAATCTGCAATGAACACCGTCGGCAGCACCGGTTATACGAACATCCACGCGGCCGGGATCGATCCAACTCAAGGCCACCCCGGCTGGCGTACCGATTTCGGGAATGCTGATAGAACCCGACAGGTGGAGTTCTTACACGAGGGAATCCATGGGAGTCCTGAAGAAGCGCAAGGGTTTGGAAAAGCGCTGCCAGGACTCGGGCGAGAGCCGCTTAGCACGGAGCACGTTATTCCGTATAACAACGCGGCTGTGGATATATTGGGGCCAAACCAGTGAGCGGCGGCATGTGGCTACTTGCGTCCGTTGCCCTTTCTTGTGGAGTAGTCTTTTCGATTGGCGATCTGAACGACCCTGTCCAATATATCGACCGCGCCCAATCCAGCTTCATCGCCATAGATGGTGCCAAATATAGGATGGGCACAGCGGTCGACGCGGTTGATGACCCAAGTAAGGATATGACGCAGTTTTCTGGACACGTCGAAGATTGTTCGACACGCAATTTTTGGTGCAAATCTATCGCGTACTTGAAATTCGTCCTTCCGAAAGATCCACTGCACGTTGCTAGCTATCAAGGTGGGGTAGATATTTCAATCACACAAACATCGGGTGGTGGCTGGCACGCGTCAGCTACATGTTGGCGATTGTTGCCTACCGGTTGCGCGAGCCGTGCAGGTGGTAGCGCGTCCCAGGTCACGTACCAGTACGATGTGAGCGGCGTGGGCGATGTAACGGTCGTGCAAATACAATATCGAGATGCCCATGGTGTGGTGGTAGATCACGAAGATTTGCGACTATCAACCAAACTCGGCCTGCGGTTGAATTAGCACGCATAGATTGGGAACAGCGTTGCGATTCCCGCCACTGGATGCATTGAACGCACAAGGCCCGCACAGCGGGCCTTGTGCGTTTCGGCGGTTGTGCTGGTGTCAGCGCGCTTGCGCGAGCAGGGAGTCGAGGACTTCGCTGACCATGCGCTGGCGAGCGCGGGGTAACTGGCTGACGCGCTCGAGTTGTTGCTGAATCTTTGGACTTGGCCCGCGCTTGGCGTTGCGCCTGGCGTCGCCGCCGATCAGTTCCTCGATGCTGGTGCCAAGCGTGTGTGCGAGCAGCGGCAGCGTGGTGATCGGCACGCGGCGGGTGCCGTTCTCGTAGGCGGTGACGGTTTGCTGTGAGGTGCCCAGCAGGTCGGCGAGCTGCACTTGGGTGAGGCCGCGTTCCTTGCGCAGCGCGGCCACGCGCTCGCCGAAGGCGACGATGAAGCTGCGTTCCTGTTTGCTGATGGCCACGGTCGAGGTCGGGGTGTGCATGAAGGTGGGCATAGCGTAAGGCTCGTGTTTTGGTATTGCGGTTGACGATACTACAAAAACGTGTATCGTAGCGGCCAAGTTATTTACCTGCCGACCCCCTTGACAGGTTTTTGCCGGAGACCGCGAAAATGGCCGAACCCCACATTGCCGCGCCTGCACCCACCGAATCCGCCTTGTCCGCGCCGCTTGCGCCCGCGCCGCAACCGGAAACCGCCCAAGTCGCCGGCGAGGACGACGTGCGCCTTGCACGCGGGCCGCGCGGTTATCGGGTGCGCGGGTTGGCGCGCAATCTGTCGGCGGAATCGTTGAAGGTGACGCTGCGCGTGAGCGCGGGCGATCACTTGCACCTCGATACGCTCGACCTGTACCAGGCGCGGGCGCGGTATGCGTTCGCGAAGGGTGCAGCGTTGGCGCTCGGCGTCGCGGAAGAAGTGATCGCTGGTGACCTCTCCGCGCTGGTGCTGGCGTTGGAGCCGTTGCAGGAGGTGGCGATCCGCGGCGCACTCAATCCGGATGCCGAGGACGAAGCGGACACGTTGAGTGAAGCCGATGAAGCGGCCGGGCTGGCGTTGCTGCGCGATCCGGGCCTGGTCGAGCGGATCGTGGCGGACGTGGAAGCGATCGGCGTGGTGGGCGAAGCATCCAACGCGCTGGTCGGGTATCTGGCGTGCGTGTCGCGGCTGCTGGACAAGCCGCTGGCGATCCTGATCCAGAGCACTTCTGCGGCCGGCAAATCCACATTGATGGATGCGCTGTTGAGTCTGATGCCGGAAGGCCAGCGCGTGCACTACTCGGCGATGACCGGGCAATCGTTGTTCTACATCGGCGAGGGCGACTTGCGACACAAGATCCTCGCCATCGCCGAAGAGGAAGGCGTCAGGCAAGCGGCGTATGCGTTGAAGCTGTTGCAGTCGCAAGGCGAGTTGACGATTGCCAGCACCGGCAAGGACCCGCAGACAGGCAAGCTGGTCACGTCTGAGTATCGGGTCGAAGGCCCGGTGATGCTGTGCCTGACCACGACCGCGATCGACCTCGACGAAGAACTGTTGAATCGCTGCCTGGTCTTGACGATCAACGAGACGGCCGAGCAGACGGCGGCGATCCAGCAACGCCAGCGTCAGGCGCGCACGCTCGCGGGGTTACAGACGAAGGTTGCAGCCGAGCAGGTCATCGCCGCGCATCGCGCGGCGCAGATGCTGCTGCAACCGTTGGCGGTGGTGAATCCTTACGCCGAATCGTTGACCTTCGCGAGCGATCGGGTGCGCTTGCGGCGCGATCACCAGAAGTACCTCGCGCTGATCGACGCGATCGCGCTGCTGCACCAGCACCAGCGCAAGCGTGCGACGCTCGACGTGCATGGCGAGCGGCTCGAATACATCGAGGTGCAACCCGAGGACATCGCGCTTGCGAATCGGCTGGCGCATGCGGTGCTTGGCCGTTCGCTGGACGAACTGCCGCCGCAAACCCGTCGCGTGTTGAGTTCGCTCGGTGCGTGGGTGAGCGAACAGGCCGAGCGTGAAGGCCGCTCGCGTGAAACCGTGCGCTTCACGCGTCGCGCCGTGCGCGCGCACCTTGGCTTGTCGGACACGCAACTGCGCGTGCATCTGGAACGGTTGGTGACCTTGGAATATGTGCGCATGCACTCGGGCCAGAACGGCAGTCTGTACACCTACAGCCTGGCCTTCGACGGGGACGCTGCGTGCGATGCACCGCAGGCGATGGGGCTGGTCGAGCCGGGCGAGTGGACAAAAGATAGCCAAACCTCGCGGGGCAAAACGGCGACCTTGCGGGGTAAAACCCCAACCTCGCGGGGTCAGGGCCCTGACCTTGCGGGTACCTTGCGGCCACCTTGCGGGCACCCTGCGGCCCCCTCGCGGGGTGTGCGAACTCCGCTCAAACCCAAGCCGGGTGTGGCTTCCGGCGAATCCAGCATCCCAAATGTTGAAAACGCACGTAGCAGGCGGCTCAACGGCCACGCCGTGGCGGTGCAGCCATGAAGGTGCGCGAGTCAGGGTTGAGCACGCCGCGTTCGCGGCTGCTGAACACACCGGCGAGCGCCGACAGCGTTGCGGCGTGGATCCTGCGGCACCTCGACGCGCTGGCGATCCGGCAGGTGAGCAAGCACAGCCTGCATGCGCGCAAGTCGCAGCTCGCGCACTTCAACGCGTGGTGCGTGGAGCATGGCATCGAGCAGCCAAGCCAAGTGACGCATGCGCACGTGGAGGCGTTCCAGGGTTACCTGTTCCGCTATCGGCGTGCGAATGGGCAACCGATGGCGGCAAGCGGCCAGGTCGGCATCCTCTCGGCGGTCGGGATGTTCTTCACGTGGATGGTGAAGCACCGACACCTCGACTCGAACCCCGCGAGCGACGTGGACCTGCCGCGTGTACCGAAAGGCTTGCGCGATCCGATGACGCCAAGCGAAGTGGAAGCGGTGCTGGCATTGCCGGACATCAGCTATGCGCAGGGCTTGCGCGATCGGGCGATGCTGGAACTGTTCTACGCGACCGGCGTGCGGCGGATGGAGCTCTCGGCGCTGTCGGTGCAGGACATCGACCACGAACGCGGCACGCTGCATGTGCGCCGTGGCAAGGGCGGCAAGGGCCGCTTCGTGCCGATCGGTGAACGCGCCTTGGCGTGGCTGGACAAGTACCTCGCGGAAGCGCGGCCGATGTTGCAAGGCGATCCGCACGAGAACGCGATCTTCCTCAACATCGATGGACACCGGCTGTCGATGAACGCGATGAGCTGGCGGGTTCGCCAGTACCTGGACAAGGCCGGCGTCCACAAGGTCGGCGCCTGTCACCTGTTCCGGCACACGATGGCGACGGCGATGCTGGACAACGGCGCCGACGTGCGCCACGTGCAGGAGATGCTGGGCCACGCCGACATCGGCACCACGCAGTATTACACCCACGTCTCGATCGCGAAGCTCAAAGCCGTGCATGCGGCGACGCATCCGGCGGCGAAGCTCGCGCATGGACACGACCTCGATGCCGTGTCGCCGGAGCCGGATCGCGAGCACGAACCGACGACGCCAGACCGCGACGCCGAGGCGCACCATGGAGCTTGATCGCACCACACGCCGTCACGTGCCGTGCATGCGCTCGCCTTCCTTGGTCGCACGCTCCCGCGTCGCCTCGCGCGGCACGTCACGCGCCGGCTGCCACGGCCGTCCCTGGCCGGCTTCGTTCGGCGGTGGGCTGCGATCCAACACGCTCGGCATCCCTGCCTCGCGTGTGCGCACGCCCACTGCGTGCGCGTGCAGGTTGGCCAGCTCAGCCGCGCCAGCGCCGCGTTATCGCTTGGCAATCTGCTGTTCTCGGCGTTGGCGCTCGCGCAGCTTCGCGCTGCGGCCATGTTACACAACGCGCCGTTTTGCGCAGTGGCTGCGCCACTGTCCGCTCGCGACGATCGGTCGGCGCAAGATTGCCGCTGCGGGTTCGCTCGCCGCAAAACCCGCATTGTGCAAAATGGCCGCAGCTTGGCTTCGTGCGAGTCCGCGCCGTTGCGCGCGGGTTGAGGGCCGCCGCTTCGGCCAGGTTCCCGCCGCGCGCCGGTAGCGTGAGGGTGCTCGCGTAGATCCATCAACCATGAATATCCATAGCTCACTCTGTGAGAGCTTCCGGCGTGCGCGAAACATCATCGCGTGCGCGACGCCCGCAGCACGCAAGGCCGATCATCGCGCCCTGCCGACTGATCGCTTCCCCGAAGTGGCGAGGGGTCGTGGCCTGAAGGCCAGCCGCGCGGTCGGCCTGCCTGCCGCAGGCAGGCGCAGCCGACCCGCAGGGGCCGGCAAGGATGCCGGCCCGCGCCCACACGAAGCCGCTCTGAAGCCACAACGATCGGCCAACAGCCATGCTACGCGCCTGCGGCGCGAGAAGGCCCACTCCCTGCCGCTCCGCGGCGGGCGGCTGCCTGCGGCAGCCCTTTGGCGCGCATCCCTGCGCGCCCGGCGCCTACCGGCGCCAGCGCCTGCGGCGCGGTTCGGCGGGAGAATGATCGCGACCCATGAGCCCGGCCGCGACCGGCACTTGACGTGCGTGCGCGGATGCGAAAAAGTGCATCAAGGGATTTTTACGCGGAACGGAGGTGGCATCCAGGGCGAAGTAGCCTGCCAACCCGCATGGCATCAAGGCTGCGACGCCTCGACGCGGGAAGTGCACGACGGGTTCCAGAGTTTATGCCAATGACAATCCCTATCGGTATACCGATCCGGATGGGCGGAAGGTTAAGATAAAAATCAAGCGTTACATGTACACAAAGAAGTCTGTAATTTCTAAAATTACAGTTACCAGCGATAAAACAAAAAAGACATTCAGCGGGTACACGCTCGAGAATTCTCACGCTGGGACAGCGCATGACAAAAATCCAATTCCGGCTGGGACATATAAGGCGAAGACAAGATCGGATGGAAAAAAAGGGTGGCGTTTAGAGTTAGAAAGGGTAAAAGGCTACAAGCACATCGAAGTTCACGTCGGCAATTATCCAAAAAATTCTGAAGGCTGTTTTCTGGCTGGGAAAACTGAGAGTAAAGATTATGTTGGCCAAAGCCGATCTGCCATGGGGTCAATAAAGTCCGTGGTGCACGCAGATGGTACGGGGCAGATTGCAGTGCAGGTCGTTGGTAATCCCACGCCTCCTACTCAGAAAAACCCATGAGGGGCGTAGGCGTACTAGCCGTTTTTTTCTCGGGCCTACTTGCGGCTAGCGCTCATTCGTGCAGCGCGCAAGAGGTTTCGAGCCGCCAGCCAGCGGAAGCTTCTTGCGGTGGGGCGCAGAAGGCTTTGGAACGGGTGCAGCGGGGTGATGCTTCTGCAATCAACTCTGCGATTCGGCTACTTCAATGCTACGAGGGTTCGCAAGCTGAGGATGTGAAGGTGGCAGTTGGGGATTTAATAATCTCTTATCCTCGCAATGTATTCGCGTCAATGCATGCAAATAAGCTGCCTGCGGTCGAAGTAGCAGACATTGCGTCGAGCGCACCATGGCGCTTTGTGGATAACTCATGTGGACTAAAAAGCGAGTTGTCCAAGAGGCTGTCAGTCATAGAGTCACTCGCCGAGTTTCATAGAGAACGTGCGATTTCTATAGAAGCCATAAAGGAGTTTATGGCAGAAGTAACTCCTCATTGCGCGACACGGCGCGGGGATAAGGGGTAAGGTTGAAGAGGGAAGGGGCAGACTCAACCTTCAAGTGCAACACCTGAAACAGGTAGGGTGTTGCGATGGGCCGACGATACCAGCATTTGAGCAGTGAAGAGCGGGCGATGATCGCCTTGGAACGCCATCGGGGTACGCGCATGCGGGGGATAGCTCGCTTGATCGGTCGCAGCGTGGCGACGATCTCGCGCGAACTGGCCCGGAGTGGTGCAGGCAAGACGCGTCAGTACGATCCGAGCGTGGCGGCACGCGCGTATCGCCAGCGTCGTTGGATGTGCGGCCGACGCCTGAAGTTGGTTGAAGGTGACTGGTTGCACGGCTACGTACACGATCATCTGGTGTACCGGCAGTGGTCGCCGGAACAGATTGCCGCCAGACTGCGGGGCATGTTTCCGGATGACGCCAGCCGCCAGGTGAGCCACGAGACGATCTACGCGGCGATCTATGCGTACCCCCGCGGGTCGCTGAAGAAGGGGATGCTGGAGGCGCTGCGTCAAGCCAAACCGCAACGTGGCAGGCGGCGGCGCACGGCAGCCGGCAAGACTTTCGTGCCGGAGGATTTGCGGATCGTGCATCGCCCCGAAGACGTGGCGAGCCGACAGTTGCCCGGACACTGGGAAGGCGACTTCGTGAAGGGCGCCTTCAATCGTTCGGCGGTCGGCACGCTGGTCGAGCGCAAGACCCGCTACGTCGTGTTGTGCCGAATCGATAAAGGGGACGGAGGTAATTAATTGACCGGATAAAGGGGGGGGCGAACGCTTGGGGTCAGCGGGGAAAAGGTTGCAGGGACAATTTGCCCCCACGCACCAAGGCCCGCACTGCGGGCCTTGTGGGTCTCTGCGGTTGGAGTCGGGTCAGTGCGCTTGCGCGAGCAGCGAGTCGAGGACCCAGCGAGCGTGTTACGCAAGCCGCTGATTTCCGGCCAAGCACGCGCATGCGATCACGCGATCAGCTTTTGCTACGCCTGCCGGGCAGCATCCGTTTCAACGTGTTGTCGCGTTGCACGAAATGGTGGAACAGCGCGATGACGGCGTGCAAGCCCGCGAGGTACATCAGGATGTTGCCGAAATCCTCGTGGATGCCTTCGAGCATGTGCGAGAAGGCGCGATCGGGGTGGGCGACGTGCGGCATGGGGATGCCGAGCAAATCCCACGCGCCGGGGCTCCACATGCGGTTGGCGATGCCGAGCAAGGGCGTGACGACCAGCAGCACGTAAAGCGCGAGGTGCATGGCCTTGGCCGCCCACATCTGCCACGACGGTGGTGCAGGCGTGATCGGCGGCGCGGCGGCGGCGCGGCTGCGCACCAGCAGGCGCGGCAGCATCACCAACAGCACCGCCATCCCGAACTGCATGTGCGCCCATTTTGCGTTGGCGTGCAACGCCGACGCGCGCGGGGTCCAGTCGTGGATGTAGATGAGCAGCAGGGCGCAGGCCACGAGGATGAACACGATCCAGTGCAGGTGGCGCGTCCAAGGCGAGTAACGCGGTTCGGTCATGGTGAAGCGCTCCGATGGCTTGGCAGGTTGTCGAGAGCGTGCTTCCGGCACGCGGCCATGCGCCAGCGGGGCGTACTCAAAACATCCCGAAAGCGGCTGGCGGCAAATGATAATGGTTCGCAACAACATTGGATAGCCTTCCGCGCGAGGGATCCATGAGGGTGCGTCGCAGCCGTGGCCGCGCTTAGACTGCACGGATCCAGTCCGAATCCGGGGTGTGCCATGGCCAATGCGGCCTCGTCATGGATCATGTTTGCGTTGCAGTCCGTCGCGGTGGCATTCGTGCTGCTGCTGGTGGTGACCGTCGCCGGCGTGGTGGCGTTGTACGTGGTCGACCGCATGCAGACGCACAACGCGGTGTTGCGCAACTATCCCGTAATCGGCCATTTCCGGAAGTTGTTCCAGCATCTCGGGGTGTTCTTCCGGCAGTATTTCTTTGCGTTCGACCGGCAGGAGTTGCCGTTCAATCGCGCCGACCGCACGTGGGTCTACCGCGCATCGGAAAACGAAGACAACACGCGCGGCTTTGGTTCCACGCGCGACCTGCGCCGCGAAGGCACGCCATTTTTCCTGAATGCGCCGTTTCCCGCGCTCGGCATGGATGCCGCCGAGCCGAAGCCGGTGATGATCGGCCCGCACGCGCGTGAACCGTACACGCACAGCGCGTTCTTCAACATCTCCGCGATGAGCTTCGGCGCGCTGTCGGCGCCGGCGGTGCGCGCGCTTTCGCGTGGCGCGGCCAAGGCCGGCATCTGGCTGGATACGGGTGAGGGCGGGCTCGCGCCGTATCACCTCGAAGGCGGTTGCGACGTGGTGTTCGAAATCGGCACGGCCAAGTACGGCGTGCGTGCGGCCGACGGCACGCTCGATGACGACAAGTTGCGCGAAGTGTGTGCGCATCCCGAAGTGAAGATGGTCAGCATCAAGCTGAGCCAGGGTGCCAAACCGGGACTCGGCGGCCTGCTGCCGGGCGGCAAGGTGACGGCGGAGATTGCCGCGATCCGCGGCATTCCCGCGGGCGAGGATTCGGTCAGTCCGAATCGTCATCCAGAGATTGGGAATGTCTCGCAATTGCTTGATTTCATGGATCGTGTTCGCGACGTCAGCGGCAAGCCGACGGGCTTCAAGGCGGTGCTGGGTGGCATCGGCTGGATCGAGCAACTCTGCCACGAAGTGCATCGGCGCGGGCTCGCCAGTGCACCGGATTTCATCATCGTGGATGGTTCAGAAGGCGGCACCGGTGCCGCGCCGCAAACCTTGATGGAAGGCGTCGGCCTGCCGCTGCGCGAAGCGCTGCCGATGCTGGTCGATGCGCTCATCCGGCACGGCCTGCGCGAGCGCGTGAAGGTGATTTGCTCGGGCAAATGCATCACCGCCTACGAAGTGGCGTGGGCGCTGGCGGCCGGTGCGGACTTCGTCAATTCGGCGCGCGGCTTCATGCTGGCACTGGGTTGCATCCAGTCGATGCGCTGCAATCGCAACACCTGTCCGACCGGCGTCACCACCCACGATCCGCGCCTGCAGCGCGGGCTTGTTGTGCCCGACAAGGCCGAGCGGGTGGCGCACTACGCGACCAACCTGATGCGCGAGGTTGGCATCATCGCGCACAGCTGCGGGGTGGATGATCCGCGCGCGTTGCGGCGTGGACATTGCCGGATCGTGCTGGACGATGGCATGTCGCAGCCGTTCGACAAGCTGTATCCCTATCCGGTGAAGTGAGCCGGGACGTGACGCCGCGGGCTGCGCTTCAGTCGGACTCGGCGCGCTCGCCCAGGGCCACCCAGCCGCTCGTGCCCAGCACCTGCAGGCCATGGAAGCGCGCCTTGTAACCCATCTTCGGATGGTTGGCGATCCAGTAACCGAGGTACAGGTGCGGCAGTGCGCGCGCGTGCGTCAGTTCGATCTGGCGCAGGATCGCCAGCGTGCCGAGTCCGCGCCTGGATAAATCCGGATCGAAGAAGGTGTACACGGCCGACAACCCGGTCGAGCACACGTCGGTGACGGCGACCGCGACCAGTTTGCCAGCCAGCCGGAGTTCCAGGAATACCGTCGGGCTCCAGGGCGCGGCGAGGAACTGGCTGAAGTCCTCGTTGCTGGCATCGTCCATGCCGCCGCCGGGGTGGCGTGCGTGCAGGTAGCGCGCGTACAGGTCGTGGCGCTCGTCGGTGAGGCCGGGCCGGCATTCCAGGAGTTCGACGTCGTCGTTCAAGGCAAGGCAGCGGCGCTGGCTGCGGCTGGGCTGGAACTTCTGGACGTCGATCCTGCACGGTTCGCAGGCCTGGCAGCGCGGGCAGTGCGGGTGGTACACGTGGCCGCCGGCGCGACGGAAACCGCGCGCCAGCGACAGCGCATAGAGCGTCGGCAAATCCGGCGCGGCCGGATCGAGCACCAGGTTTTGCGCGGTGCGCGCGCGGAAATATCCGCAGGTGTGCGGCAGCGTCTGGAACAGCCTTACGCGTTCGTTCCGGAGCATGGCGAAGTCACCATACCGCAGCCATCCGGGCGGCGTAAATGGCCATCGCGACCACCAGCACGGCGAGCGCGACGGTGCGGATCTTGCCCGCTATGCGGCCCGGCGTGCGCGCACCCTGTTGGCTGGCACGGAAGGAGGCCAGTTCTTCGGCGTAGCGGGTGGGCGGTTCGATTCCGATCTCGCGCATCAACTGGCGCGCGCGAGTGTGGTCGTTGGCGTTGACCACCCATACCGTCGGCCAGCTTTCGCTATTGCCCGGCCGCGCGTACGAAAAGTTCACGTAGCTGGAACGGTCGTACACCCTCCGGTTGGTCACCTTGGTCGCGATGCCGTGCTCGGCCATCACCGAGACCAGTTGCTCGACGTTCTGCACGCGGGGTGAGGCGTAGATCTTGCGCATGCCAAGAGTTTACGACAGCCGCCGCGGGTTGCAATCAGGGGTGGCCGGGCAGGTTCATGTCCTGGCCGGCCTTCTCCGCGGCGTTGCGTTGAATCCTTGGCCCACTCCGGCTCAGGCGCCGAGATTGCGCAACTTCTCGCCGCCCATCAATTTGCGCTCGATCTGTTCGAGACTGACGCCCTTGGTTTCCGGAACCAGCGCAAAGGTGAACAGCAGGAACACGGCGTTGAAGGCGGCATACAGCCAGAAGGTGTTGGCGCTGCCGATGCTGTTGAGCAGGGTCAGGAAGGTACCGCCGACGATCGCCGTGAAGACCCAGTTGGTGACGGTGGACACGCCGATGCCGAAATCGCGGCCCTTGAGCGGCTGGATTTCCGAGCACAGCGTCCACACCAGCGGGCCCGCCGAGAACGCAAAGCCGACCACGAACACCAGCAGCATCGCGATCGCGAGGAAGTGTTCGCCCTGGGTGCCCATGCCCAGGTGCATGAGGCCACCGACCACGCCGAGCCCGATCGCCATCACCACGAAGCCGGCGTACAGGATGGGCTTGCGGCCGATCCGGTCGACCAGGCCAATGGCAATGAAGGTGGCCAGCACGTTGGTGAGGCCGACGATCGCGGTGAACCACATCTGCATGTTGGTGGCGTAGCCCATCTCGGCAAAGATGCGCGGCGCGTAGTACATCACCACGTTGATGCCGGTCAGTTGCTGCACAACTTGCAGGGCAATGCCCAGGCCCACCGAGCGGCGGAAGTTGCGGTTTTCGAGGAACAACCGCCAGCCCTGCTGCGGCGTGCGCAGTTGTTCCTTGATGTCTTCCACTTCCTTGCGTACCAGATCCGGATCACCACGCAGCTTGTGCAGCACCGCGCCTGCATCTTCGTGCCGCTGCTTGAGCACCAACCAGCGCGGACTTTCCGGCAGCCGCAACACGCCGATCAGGAACAACGCGCCGGGCAGGGCGATGATGCCGAGCATCCAGCGCCACGCCTCGCTGTAGCTGAAGCCGGTGTCGGACAGGAAGGCCACGAAAATGCCGATCGTGATCATCAGCTGGTAGGTGGAGATCATCGCGCCACGCTTGTCGAGCGGCGCGATTTCGGCGAGGTACAACGGTGCCGTGAAGGCGGCGATGCCGATGGCGAGGCCGAGGATGAAGCGCGCGCCGATCAAGGCGCCTGGCGACCATGCGGCGGCGCTCAGCAGCGAACCGATCACGAACAGGGCGGCGCTGATGATCAGCGAGCGTTTGCGCCCGAAGTGCTTGGACAGCCACGCCGCGAGCGCTGCGCCGATCGCGGCGCCGACCATCATGCTGCTGACGATCTGTTCGAGCACGCGGTCGCTCACTCCGAACTCGTGCTGGATGAACTGCTGCGCGCCGGAGATCACCCCGACGTCGAGGCCGAACATCAAACCCGCCAGTGCTGCAAGGATGGCGACGAAGGCCGCGTGGCGGCGTGCGTGGCCGGTGGCGGTCGCGGTGGTCGTGTTCATCGTGGCTTGCTCCTCGTGCTGTGCTGGACGGGGTTGCAGGGTTGCGATGGTGCGTGGATGGAATGGACGCGTGTCAGTGTGAGGCACTGGCAGGCTGCGCCGGTAAGGATGCGCATCCGCCGTTGGCGGCGATCAGCTGGTGCATCTGCAGGTACACGCCGTTGGTCCAGCCGAAGCCGATCACGTTCTGCTTGTAGCCGGCGGTGATCTTCACGTCCGCGTTGCCGAGGACCATGTTGTATTTCTCGCGGATGGTACCGTCCTTGGCGAGGCTGCGGTCGATGGTGCCGGTGAACTTGCACGAAATCCGCGTGGCGTCACCCGTGTAGCCGTAGTCGGCAAGTCCCTTGACGGCGATCCAGTTGGTCGGCGCCCAGCCGAACGGCGCGTCCCATTGTGCGCCGGTGTCGCGGGTGCTCATGGCCAGTCCGCCCTTGTGTTCGAACAGCTTGAGCTGCTTTACCAAGTCACGCGCCTGTTGTTGCGAAGCAACGCCCGCCCACAGCGGATAGAACATCGTGAGGTAGGGATCGCTCGAAGCCTTGCCGGTGACGAAGTTCCAGTCCATGTAGCGGCCCTGGTCGGCGTGCCACAAGTATTTGTTCATGGCGTCGCGGCGAGCCTCGGCGGCCTTGCCCCAGCGTTCGGCGTCGGCGGTCTTGCCGAGGGCCCTGGCGAAGGCCTGCAGGTCGCGTTCGTAGCGATACAGCAGGCTGTTGAGACCGGTGCCGGCGTAATCATCGGTGGAGCCGCCCCACGGGCCGAAATGGAAATCGGTGTCGAATCCGGATTCGCGCATCGCGCGATCACCCTTGTAGTAGGCGGCGGTGAGGCGATGGCCGCCGAACCAGTCGCCCGCGCAAATCTTCGAGCGGGTCACGTCGCAACTGGTGGTCTTCAACGCCTCGGCCTGGGCGGCGTCCGGGTGTTGCGGGGCCTTGATGAGGTACCCGGGATCGTCCTTGGGATGCGCCAGCAACCACTTGATCACGCCGACGTAGTAATCGCTGTCGGGCATCTCGATGACCGGACCGTGGCCGTAGTCGAAGTAGCGCGAAAGGCCGGTGTCGCCCGCGAGGTGTTGCGGACTCGTCCAGATTTCGTAGTTGCGTACCGCCAGCGGATAGGCCTTTTCGAGCCACGCGTGTTTCGCGGCGGCATCCTTGAAGCTGGCAGGATCGTCCATGACCGCCGTCATCATCGCCGTCAGGAAGGGCGGCTGCGAGCGCGTGAGGTAATAGGTGCGATTGGCATTGAGCACGCCGCCGTAGTACTCCACTTCGTACAGGGCGTTGTTGGTCATGTCGAGTGCGAGCGATGCGCGATGGTCGGCGACGAGGCCTAGCACGATGAAGTAGCTGTCCCAGCCGTACATCTCGTTGAAGAACCCGCCGGGTACCACGTAGGGATGCGGCAGGTACAACAGGCCTTGCGCGGGAAGCGTTGTTGGGTTGATGTCGCCCAGTTCATGGATCGGCGCGGGCAGGTTCTGCACCTTGACGTGACAACGCTTGCTGGTTCGCACCAGCGAAGCCGGCGCCGTCACGTGCCAGGGCAGGTAGACCACCGACTGTGCCGGTACCTTGGGATCGACGAGCGCGCGGCATTCGTCGGCCGATCGCGTCAGCGTGGCCCAGGCATGGTCGATGTAGGCGCGGGTCTTCGCGGGGCTGGGCGTGGCCGCGGCAGAGGCGGTGGCGACGAGCGCAGCGAACGCGAGGGCGATGAACGGTGGGCGAATCTTCATGGCGGGTTCCTCCTGCTGGCCTTGCCGGCAATCATGCCGGGCCTTGCATCGCGGTGTGCACGTTCATCGCCGTGCGCGCGGGCGTGACTTGGGCCGCGGTGGCGCGGTCGAGCCGCGCACCACGAGTTCGGGACTGAAGCCTTCGTTGGCGACGGTTTCGCCGCGAATCCGCGCGATCAACATGCGCGTGGCGTGCTCGACGATGACATCCGCACGCTGCCGCGCCGTGGTGAGCGGCGGCCACGAGTGCCGTGAAAACGGGCTGTCCTCGAATCCGGCTATCGAGACATCGTAAGGCACATGCAGGCCCGCTGCCTGTGCCGCAGCCAACGCACCGGCGGCGATCTCGTCGTTGCATCCGAAGATGGCGGTGGGCGGCTCGGCGCGGTCGAACAGCCGGCGTGCGCCGCGAAAACCGTCATCGAACACATAGTCACCTTCGATCATCAGGTCCTTGTGCAGCGGCACGCCGTAGTGCTGCAGGGCATCCTTGTAACCGCGCAGGCGTTCGCCGCTGGCGTGGTGATGCTTGCCGCCCTGCAGGAAGCCGATGCGGACGTGGCCGAGCTGAAGCAAGTGACTGGTGATGGCGAAGGCGGCGTCACGGTCGTCCACGAAGACACACGGGGAATCGTCGCCCGGATCGCGCGCCGCGGACAGGATCCGGACGAACGGAATGCCGAAGTCAGTCAACTTGCGCAGCGCCGGCATGCGTTCGGACACCGGCGTGGTCAGCACCAGGCCGGACAGCCGCGAACGCAACACATAGTCGCGCAACTGCTCGGCCAGATCAGGCGCGCGCGAATTGCACGGACGGAACTGCAGGCCGAAGTTCATGGCATCGCAGGCGGTCAGTGCGCCCTGTTGCATCGAGATGATGTAGTAGGCGTTCGGGTTGTCGTAGACGAGACCGATCGTGTACGCGTGGGCGCCGCTCAAGCCACGCGCCAGCAGGTTGGGGCGGTAGTCGAGCAGCTCGATGGCGCGCAACACGCGCTGGCGCGTCTGCTGGCTCACCGAACGTTCGCCATTGACGACACGCGATACGGTCTTGGCGGAGACACCTGCCTGCAGTGCAACGTCGTCGAGGGTCACTGATGCCACGTTTTGCTCCCCGGTTCATGCGGCAGTGCGGATGTCCGCCCGGACGGATGGTACCGGGCATGCCCGCGACCCTTTGCCAACCTTGCCATGCGGCGCGCCGACAGGCAGTCGTGACTGAGCGGCGGTTCGATCGTGGTGCGGGGCATGTTGACGGCGGAAGTGGATTCGGGGCAAGTTTGGCGCGAACTGACAGCGCTGTCAAAACGTATCGCGTCGCGCAGTGAAATACACAGTTTGGGCGCGTTCTGCGGACGCCGCACCGAATGCCACACATGTTGCGTTGCACCATGTAAAACCCCATGCGATATGCGCTGTGTGTGCCATTTTCCACGAAGTACGCGGTTCTCGCGCGAATACTCACGACACCTGATCGGATGATGCACTGCAGATTGACAGCGCTGTCGCAGCGCACCCAAACTGCCTGCGTGTCATCGGGCGATCGATCGGCATGCAGCCATGGAGGTGGGCAGGGTCATCCGGGCGGCAGCCATCGGTGAGGGCGCTGCGCGAACCATCGGCTGCCACGGTTGCACGGGGTACCGCCGCGGAATCTTCGGTAACCGGTGGCGCGCGGTGTTCACGGCATCAGGGGTGTCGGGTACTTCCCGGCATGAATGCCAACGCGGAAACGAGCGCAATGGGCGTCAGGGTAGTCAGACACGGGGTTCGACAAGGCGGGCGACGATTGCACCAGCTGTCGCGGTCGCGCAGGCGTACCCGGTGAATACAAGCGGCAACGGCCCGGGCGGCGTTGCCTCATCAAATTTCATATCGCTGGAGGAGAGGCATGAAAAACGACAAGTTCATCAGACTGGCGCTGACGAGTGCCATCCTCGCTTCGCTGTCACCGCTGGTCTGGGCGAGCGGCTCGGCCCAGGATGCAGGCCAGGCCGGTGGCCAGGCCACGACCCCCGCGGCGCAAACGGCCACGTCGAAGGCGCGCCAGCAAGACCAGAGCAAGAAGGTGCAGACCTTGCAGACGGTGGTGGTCACGGCCAGCGCGACCGGCGTGAAGAAGCTGGATGCGAGCTACAACATCGTCACCGCGAACCGCGAGGAGATCAAACACTCCAATCCGTTGAGCACCGCGGATCTGCTCAAGATTTCACCGGGCATCTGGCCCGAGTCGACGGGCGGCCAGACCGGTGCCAACATCGAGATCGCGGGCTTTCCGGGTGGCGGCGACGCGCCGTTCTTCACCAACATGGTCAACGGCACGCCGCTGTACGGCATGCCTTCGCTGTCGTTCATGGATTCGAGTTCGTTGCTGCGGCTGGACGACACCATCCAGCGCGTTGAAATCGTGCAGGGCGGCCCGGGTGCAGTGTTCGGTCCCGGCCAGATGGGTGCCACGGCCAACTTCATCCTGCGCCAGGGCACCGCGACGCCTTCGGGTGACGTCGGGCTCACCTATGGTGACGAAGGCATGTGGCGGCTCGACGGCTTCTACGGATTCAAGGTTGCGGAAGGCTGGTACGCCAGCATCGGCGGCTTCTGGCGCCGGTCGGACGGCGTGCGTGATCCGCGCGACTTCCCGTCCGACAATGGCGGCCAGCTCACCGCCACGCTGAGCCACGACTGGGACAATGGCTCATTCATGCTGTGGGCACGCAGGCTCGATGACAAGAACCAGTTCATCGTGCCGATTTCGTTGATCCAGGGCTCGGGCGACAGTTTCCATGGCTTCCCCGGCCTCGATCCGCTGACGGGTACCTACGCCAGCGGTGCCATCCAGCACGTGCAGGTTCCCAACCCGCTCGGTTATCTGGAAAACGCCGACCTCGCCAACGGCCGCGGCGCCCAGATGAATTTCCTGGGCGGCAGCTATGACGCCGAGGTCGGTGGCTGGACGCTGTATGACCGTTTCCTCTTCACCAACGGCGACCTGCCGACCAATGCGTTGTTCTCCGGTCCCAATCCCAAGCCGTTGGGCTATTACCTGTATGGCTGCAACATGGCCCAGCCGACCGGCTATTGCGATGCCAACAACAATCCGGTCGACAGCGACACGCTGGGTTACTCGCCCAGCCAGAACATCAGCGCGACATTGCCGGATGGTTCGGCGGTGCCGCTTGACCAGAGCGTCATCCATCAGGGTTGGTGGTACATCCAGAAGCACCTGAAGGGCTTCAACAACGATTTCCGGATCAGCAGGGAAATCTTCGACGGCAACACGCTGACCGCGGGCTTGTACCTCGCGCGTTACACCGACCACGACAACTGGTCGCTGGGCAACCAGATGTTGATGCTCAACCAGTCCAACACCAAGCCGATCGGACTGACCTACCAGCAGAACGGCCAGACCATCGTGGTGGCCAGCCCGATGGGCTTCGTGGATTTCAACGACAACTACAACATCGTCGAAGCCGGCACGGGCACCAACAAGGCGTTCTACCTGTCCGATTCGTGGACGGTCGGCCCGTGGCTGTTGCAGGCCGCCGGGCGTGTCGAAAACATCAACGTCGACCAGCGCACCTGCAACCAGTCCAAGGTCGACCTGGACGGTGATCCGAACACGCTTTACGACAACACCACGCCGGTCTGCAACGGCACCTGGGACTACGAGCACTACGAAAAGACCCACCCCTCGTTTACCGCCGGTGCCAACTACCAGTTCAACGACCACATGAGTGCGTACGTCCGCTTCAATACCGGCGGCCACTTCGACGACTTCGACAACGGCATCCGGGGAACGGGCGGCAACTTCGCGCCGATGCAGAAGATCCGCAACTTCGAGGGTGGCTTCAAGTACCAGTCTGATGTGCTGTTCGTCGACGTCAGCGTCTACCACCGGTTGTTCACCGGCTTGACGTACACGCAGACGGGGCCGAACGGACAGCCGATCCCCGGGGCGCCCATCGGCATCTACGGCGCGAACTCCAAGGGACTGGATCTCAACGCCACCTGGTCGCCGACCGAAAACCTGAGCCTGAAACTGCTCGGCATCTACATGGACGGCCACTACTCGCACTACAACGGTTGTGCCCCGTACACCGACATCAACGGCAACCCGCAGTGCGCCAGCATCGACGGCGCGCCGTTGCAGCGCCAACCGAAAGTTCGTTACATGTTCACACCGATGTACAAGCTGCCGACGAGTTGGGGCAGCATCACCGCCTGGGTGACCTACACCCACGTCGGACAGCATTATCAGGACATCTCGGCGCTGCAACCGCTGGGCACGTACCAGACGCTGGACGGCGGGATCGTGGCCGACGTGGGGCAGAACTGGCAGTTCAGCCTGCTGGGCACCAATCTGACCAACGAGCTGGGCCTGACCGAGGGCAACTCGCGGAAGTTCGGTGTCAACACCGGCATCGGCGGGGTGATCATGGCCCGGCCGCTGTTCGGTCGCGAGGTGAATTTCCAGGTCAAGTACAAGTTCTGACCGGCGCCGTCTCGCTCGCGACGCCCGCCACGGGCCGGTTTTGGCCGGCCCGTGGCACCTGTCTCCGTGGAGCTTGCGGTGGCACGCCCGGGCGCCGCGCGGCGTCCGTCATACGCTGGCATCGCCACCCGGTGCAAACTGCGTTGCCATGAATTCCGGAGCATTGCGATGAAATGCCGCCACTTCCTTTCCCGCGGATTGTTCGCGATTGCGGTCATGCTGGGCGTGCCGGCGCTGGGATGGGGCGCCGCAGACCCGAGCTTCCTGCTCACCGCGACCGCGAAGAACTTCGGTTCGTACTTCCCCTCGTACCTCGCCAATGGGTACTTTTCGACCATGACCTCGGTGCGCGGCACCGAGCCCGTGCCGGGCTACATGGTCGCCTTCATGGACTACACGAGCGACGACATCTCGCGTCCCGCCGCGATCCCCGGCTGGAGCGAGATCGACTACAACGACGGCACCAGCTGGACCAATTCCACGCGGCTTGATCCCAAGATCTTCGCGGACTATGCGCAGACCTTGAACATGCACGACGGCACGCTCGCCACCAGCTACCGCTTTACGTACGCAGGCAAGACCACGGATGTGAAGGTGCAAACCTTCGTCAGCCAGGCCGACCATCATCTCGCGGCGACCCGCATCACCCTCGCGCCGCAATTCGATGGCAAGGTGCAACTGCAGTTTCCCTTCCGGCTGTGGTCGGGCCACCAGCCGCGCTTTCCGATCGCGCACATGACCGGCGACCAGATGATCGCGGCGGTCATCGCCAGCGGCCAGAACCTCAACGACAAACCGGTGCCGACGCCGGACCGCGCGCCGGTCTGGTATCCCGGCACCACGCGCGTCACCGATGACGGTGGCGATGTGAAACAACTGACCCTGTGGCTCGATGGACGGGCGGTGAACGGCTTGAGCATGGCCGAGGCCGCGGCCATCGAAGTGCCGCGCGGCCTGAAAGTCGTGAGCGTGAAGCTGGAGAAGACGTCCGACAAGCTGTCGCTGGACCTCGTCGTGGACGTGCGCAAGGGCGAGACCTACACCTTCACGAAATACGTCGCGGCCTCGCGGCAGGGCTGGGGTGGTGACGCGCAGGCAGACCGCACGCTTGCCGTGAAGGCGCGCAGCACCGGCTTCGATGCATTGCTCGCACGCCACGTCGCTGCGTGGCACGAACTTTGGAAATCCGACATCGTCATCGACGGCGACGAAAAGGTGCAGCGCGCGCTGCACTCCGACCTTTATTACCTGCTGTCCAGCACCACCGCCAATACGGCCTGGTCGGTCGGTGCCTGCTCGCTGACCCCGAACTACGCCGGGCATGTGTTCTGGGATGCCGATTCGTGGGTGTTCCCGGCCTTGTTGTTGCTGCATCCGGAACGCGCCAAATCCATCGTGATGTTCCGCCATCGCACCATGCAGGGTGCACGCGAACGTGCGAAACAGTTCGGCGTGGAAGGACTGATGTATCCGTGGGAATCGGACCCGCAGAAGGGCATCGACGTCACCCCGCACTTCGCCTACGGCGTGTATCGCGAAGTCCACGTCAATGCCGACATCGCGATCGCGCAGTGGCAATACTGGCTCGCGACGGGCGACCGGGCCTGGTTGAAGCAATATGGCTGGCCGGTGATCGAAGGCATCGCCGAGTTCTGGACAAGCCGCGTGACGTACAACCGGGCCAAAGATCGCTACGAGATCGACCATGTCACCTCGACCGACGAGGCCTACGACGACGTGCTGAATGACACGTTCACCAACGCCGCGGCCGCCAAGGCGCTGCGGATCGCGACCCAGGCCGCCGCACTGGTGGGCGCCAAGGCCGACCCGGCGTGGACCAGGATCGCCGACAAGATGTACATCCCGTTCGACCAGAAGGCCCAGCGCCATTACGACTTCGATCCGTCGGTGCCGCACGACAAGGTCACCTGGTGGGGCTCGTCGCTGATCTTCCTGATGTACCCGAACCTCGACATGCCGATGTCACCCGAGGTGCGCCGCAACGATTTCGATTTCCAACGGCAGGCGTTGAAGACCCACGGCGACAATCCCAACGAGATGATGATGGTGATGATGACCGTCGGTGCGGCCGAGGTTGGCGAACCGAAAGCCGTGGGCTACTGGATCCACCGCAACCTCGTGGGTTTCCTGCAGCCGCCGTTCAACGTGCGTACCGAGACCGCGACCAACAACGCCGGTTACCTGCTGGCGACCTCGGCCGGCTTCGTACAGAATTTCATGTACGGCTTGAGCGGCCTGCGTATCGACGACAAGGGGCTGGACGCGGAATACAAACCGACCCTGCCGCCCGGCTGGAAGGCGGTGACGCTGAAAGACATCACCTTCCGCGGCAAGCACTTCGACGTCAGGATCGAGCGCGGCGCCGACGGCAAGACGCTGCTGCGGCGGACGCCGCTATGATCCGGAGCGGATGATCTCAGCAAGTTTGCTCGCTGCGTTGCAGACTGCCGACCAGTCGCTCAGGGCCGGTGATTACGCGGGTGCGCACGCCCGGCTTGAGGTGATCACGCGTGAACATCCCGGCGCCACCGAAGCGCAACGCATGCTCGCGGGCGTGAAACTGGCGCTGGGTGATGCGACCGGTGCCGAAACGATATTGCGCGCCGTGGCTGCGCGGGAACCGGTCTGGCCCCCAGTCCTGACGATGCTCGGCGAGCTGCTGCTCGGCAGCGGGCGGACGGCGGAGGCCGAGGCCTTCCTTGCACGCGCCGCGACGGGCAATCCGGCCGACCCGCGCGCAGCGCTGGTGCTGTGCCGGCATCACAACGCCCGGCAGCGTCCGGCCCAGGCGATCGCGATTGCCGCGCCCTTGTGTGCAACCGGCAAGGCCGCACCGGAATTGGCCGAGCAGCATGTCGCGGCCTTGGCCGCGTTGGGGCGTGCGCCTGAGGCGGTGTCGTTCTATCGAGATATCGTTGCGCGTACGCCCGGCAGTCCTGCTGCGGAGCACGCGCTGGCGATCGCGTTGCAGGCCTGCGGCCAGCACGAGGAGGCCGGACGAATCGCCGAGCATTGCGCCGCCACGGGTCATCGCAGCGCGGCGCTGGGGCATGCACGTGCCCGCAGCCTGATCGCGCTCGGCAGGTTCGCGGATGCGGAGGCTGCCTTGCACGACTGCCTGCAGCAGGAGCCGCGGCGGGTCGAGGCGCACGATGACCTCGCGCGGCTCGTGTGGATGCGCAGCGGTGATGCCGCCGAGGCGACTGCAGCACTCGATGCCGCGCTGCGTCAGTATCCAGACGACGATGCACTGCTTGCCGCCAAGGCCGCCGTGCTGCAGGGCGCGGGCGATCCGCGTGCTGCCCATGCTTGCCTTGCGGAACGCGCCGCGCGCGACGGCGCGCCGCCGGCATTGTGCGTGCGCGCCGGACTGGCAGCGTTGGAGTTCGATCCGACCTCCGCCGCGGACTTGGCGGGTCGTGCATTGCGCACGGCGCCCGGCGACGTGCCGGCGCGCAAGCTGATGGCCGCCGCGCGACTGGGCGTCGGCGATGCGGCCGCGGCCTTGCAGTTGTGCGAGGCGTTGCTGGCGGACGAACCCGACGAGCAATACCTGATCGCCTTGCAGACCACTGCGTGGCGCATGCTGGGTGACGAACGCTATGCGCGCTGCTGCGATTACAAGGAACTGGCAGTGCCGTATCGGCTTGAGGCACCACGAGGGTGGCGCGACCTCGACGGGTTCCTCGCCGACCTCAAGCAGAGCCTCGGCAAGATGCACGATGCGCTGCGCCATCCGCTGCTGTTCCAGTCACTGCGCCACGGCACTGAAACCACCGAAAACCTGGCGCGCAGTGTCGACCCCGTCGTGCAGGCGCTGTTCACGGCGTTCGATGCGCCGATCCGCGATTACATGGCGCGCATGGGCCACGGCGATGATCCGCTGCGGCGGCGCAACCACGGCAGCTATCGCTTCAACGGCAGCTGGTCGGTACGGCTGCGAAGCTCGGGCTTCCATCACAACCACGTGCATCCGCGAGGCTGGATTTCGTCGGCTTGCTATGTCGAGTTGCCCGCCGCCATGGAGGATCCTTCAAGCCGCGAAGGCGCATTGGCGTTTGGTGAACCGGGGATCCTCACTTCACCGCCGCTTGCCGCCGAGCACGCGTTGCACCCGGCAGTGGGTATGCTGGTGTTGTTTCCGTCGTATTGCTGGCACGGCACGGTGCCGTTCTCGGGCAGCGATACGCGCCTCACGGTGGCGTTCGACGCGATCCCGGGCGTTTGAGCGGATTCGCCTTACGCGGGATTGGACACAGCATTGAAGGCGATCACGATGCGTGGTGCGTCATTCCCGTGCGGCTCGACGTAGTGTTCCATCCAGCACGGAAACAACACCAGCAGGCCCGCCTCGGGCGTCAGGTGGATGTCGCTGTAGCCATTCGGCACCGAACCTTTCACGTAGCCGTGCACGACACCGGGTCGCGGGTCGCGGAACACGAAGCGGCCGGAGCCCGACGGCACCTGCAGGTAGAACGAGCCCGACAACAGGCAGCCTTCATGCACGTGCAGGAAATTGAAGCCGCCGCGGTCGTGCAGGTTCACCCACGACTGCAGTTCGAACGGCACGCCGGACACACCCATCTCGCGCAGTGCACTGGCACAGCCGGCGCGCACGGCATCGCGCAAGGGCGCGAACACGGGTTGTTCCAGTACGCGCATGTCCGCGCTGTTCCAACCGCTGCGGTTGGTGCGGCCTGCAGGTTCAGGGCTGGCCGCACGCATCTTCGCGACGCAGTCGATCCACTCGCCGAGGTGCGCTTGCAGCATCGGGAGCCGCGCTTGCCAGATGCGGGTCGCGAACAGGTCGAAAGCCTGCAGGGCAGGGGTCACGGCGGGTGCGTTCGGAGTGGGGTTGGGCATGCGGTCCTTGGCTTGTATCAGCGCGGTGGCGCCAGCCGCAGCAGGCCTTCCTGCGCGCTCGATGCCACCATCCTGCCTTCGACGTCGAACAACTGGCCGCGCACCAGCCCGCGCGCACCCTGTGCGGTGGGGCTTTCGCAGGAATACAGCAGCCAGTCGTCGACCCGGAACGGACGATGGAACCACAGCGCGTGGTCGAGGCTGGCGAGGTGCAAACCCGGCGTGAGATAGGACACGCCGTGCGGCAGCAGGGCGGTGCCGATGAGATGGTAGTCCGATGCATAGGCCAGCAGCGCGCGATGCTGCGCCGGGGTGGCGTCGATGCGGTCGGCGAGGCGAAACCAGATGTGCTGATAGGGCGGACGCTTGGTCGGGTGCATCTCGTCGCGCGGCCACACGAAACGGTATTCGAACGGACCGTCGGTGCTCAGCCAGCGTTGCAGCTTGGGCGGCAGCTTGGCCATTTCTTCCGCGGGCAACGCGGTGCGCGGCTCGATGTCTTCGGGCTTGGGAACTTCCGGCATGCCGGATTGATGTTCGAAGCCGGCTTCGTCGATCTGGAATGACACCGCGCAGTTGAGGATCGGCTGGCCGTGCTGGATCGCTTCCACGCGGCGCACCGAAAAGCTGTGGCCGTCGCGGGCGCGGGTGACTCGGTACACGATCGGTGCGTCGACGTCGCCGGCACGCAGGAAATAGCCATGCAGCGAATGCGCGGCACGCGCGGAATCAACGGTCTGCTGCGCCGCCGACAGGGCCTGCCCCAGCACCTGTCCACCGAACACGTAGCGGGTGCCGATGTCGCGACTCTGGCCGCGGAACAGGTTGTCCTCCAGCCGTTCCAGCTTCAGCAATTCGACCAGTTCGGCGACGTGCGGCTTGTTCATCTGTGATGGCTCAGGCAAAGCGCGTGATTCTAGCGCCATCGCCGCAGCATCGTCATTGCGTAGCAGCGTCAAGTGCCTCGGTCGGCGTTCGCGGCACGGCGCCTCACGAGGCCGCATGCGGCCATCACGCGCGGCCACGGGAACATCAGACCCGGGTCGAGCTTGCGTTGGACCGTCAGGTTGGCGTCGTCGCTGGCGGGCAGGGTGTCGGTGTCGAGGTCCTCGTGGCCGGCGATGTCGCGCAGGTTCGGCAGGATCGTGCGCAGGTGTGCGAGCAGCGCGAGCAGGGCATCCACTTGCGCGTCGGGGTACGGCTCGCGCATCGCCTGATGGCGTGAATCGAACCAGTCCGGCCAGCGGCCGGTGTTGACCAGCTCGATGCCGAGCGTGCGCGCGTTCTGGCCGCGCACGTGATGGGCGACGCGATCCTCCGGCACGTAACGCAGCACCGCGCCGTCGCGGTCGATGTAGTAGTGCCCGCTGTTGCCGGTGCCGCTCGGGTGCACGATGCGCTCGCCGTATTCACGCGCGGTCGCGAGGTCGGGCAGTTCGGTGCAATGGACCACCACCATCTCGACGTCGGCGCGCTCGCGTGGCTGCAGTTTGCCGACGTAGGGCAGGGCTTGCTCGATGATCGTCAGGGCGGGTTCCATCCCGGCAGTGTGGCACGAAATCATGCGGAATCGAGCGGCGGGCCTGATACCCTTTCGCAGTTTCGACACCACGGATTCGCGGACGCCATGCGCGGTACGGTCATTCTTTGCCACGGTTCCGACAGCGGTCCCGAAGCGACCAAGGTGAGCGCGCTGGCCAAGGTGGCCGAAGCGCTCGGCTGGCATTCGCGGCGGCTGGATTTTCGCGCCGACGACCAGCGCGGTTACGCGGCAGCGGTGCCGCTGCGGGTGGCGAAGATCACTGCGGCGATGCGGGAAGCGTCGCACCCCGTGGTGCTGGCTGGATCGAGCATGGGTGCGTTCACCTGTGGCCTCGCTTCCTTGCAGGCGCCGTGCGATGGCGTGTTCCTTGTCGCCTTGCCGACGATGATTCCCGGGGGTCCGCAAGCCTTCGACATGGCACGTGACGTGTCGGCGATGCTGGTGCACGGTTACGAGGACAGCTTGTGCCCGGTGCTGGCGGCGCAGGCCTTCGCGCGCAGTCGTGGCATCCCGGCGCTGTTGCTTCCGGGGGATCACAGACTCGCCGACCAGCTGCCGGCGATCGAACGCGCCTTCAGCGATTTCCTCGCAGTGGCGGTGGCGTGAGCCTGCCGGCATGACCGACTTCGTCGCCACCTGTCCGAAGGGCCTCGAATACCTGCTGCGCGACGAGCTGGCCGCGCTCGGCGCCGACGCGCACGAAGCGCTGGCTGGCGTGCGTTTCTC
>DASSRT010000179.1:0-3447 GCA_035701705.1 Rhodanobacteraceae bacterium | reverse complement strand
AAAAGCCCGCTTCGGCGGGCTTTTTTTGTGCTCGCTGACGCTGGGCCATCGACCCGCCACCCACCATTGCTTCCCGGCAATTCCTGCACCCTCCGCGCGATCGGCCCGGGTGTATAGTTCGATTGCAGCGGGCCATTGAATGACCGCCAAGCGGGTGCAGGCCCGCTGCAGAGGCGAAGATGAAGGCGTTCATCTTCCTGCTGCAGGTTGGCGCAATCCTGGTCGCGGCATTGCTGGCAGGTTGCGCGAGCGTTCCGGCCGCCAGAACCAGCGACGTCACACCGCTGTTCCGCGATGAACTGTTCAAGCCACCGGCCGAGCCGGTCGACAGCCGGGCGATCTTTGCTGTCGATGCTCCGATGCGGCGCTTCCTCGCCGAGGAAATCATCCCGCAGGCCCGCCACAAGGATCCGCGACAAGCACTCCTCGACGCGCTGCGCGGGAAGCTCCGGATCGACTACGACTCCGAGATCACCCGCACCGCGTCGCAAACGTTCGCCGCGCGCGAAGGCAATTGCCTGTCGCTGGTGATCATGGCCGCTGCGCTGGCCAAACAACTCGATATTCATGTGACCTTTCAGGACGTGTATGACTTCGATACCTGGTCGCGCGACGCCGGGCTCGCCATCCTCAGCCAGCACGTGAACCTGGTACTGGGCCAGCGCGTGCGCAACACAAGGCTTTTCGCCGGCGACGCAACGCCGATGATCGTGGATTTCCTGCCACCACGGCAGGTGGCGGACGCCGTATCCCGCCCGGTCTCCGAGCAAACCGTCGTCGCGATGTACATGAACAACCGCGCCGCCGAAGTGATGGTCAACGGTGACTTCGATCGCGCCTACTGGTTCACCCGCGCGGCGCTCAAGTCCGACCCCGGGTTCGCGGATGCCGCCAACACGCTCGGCGTCATCTATCTCGCGCGGCACCATCCGGTGCCCGCCGAACGCGCGATGCGCTATGCATTGCAACGCGACCCCGACAACCTCCCGGCGCTTTCCAATCTGTCGGGGCTGCTCGCAGCAGAAGGCCGCAACGCGGAAGCCCGGGAACTGGCACAACGGCTGGCCCGGATCCAGCGCCACTCGCCGTTCGAATACTACGATCGCGGCATGGACGCGATGCATGCAGGCCAATTCGAGGAAGCCGCGCGACTGTTCGAGAAAGCACTGTCGCAACGGCCCTACGACGTTCCCTCGCACTTCCAGTTGGCGGTCGCGGCGATGCATCTTGGCGACATGCGGCGTGCACGCAAGCAACTGGAGCTGGCCAAAAAGAACAGCACCACTCCGGCATCACGTGCCATCTACGCAGCCAAGCTGCGGCATCTGGAATCGCTGAACTGACCGCTCCAAAAAGGGGACGGAGGTAATTAACTACAACCACCGCTCCCTTTGACCTACAGGGCTATCCGCTACTTCCCGACTGCGCCGCGTGGCCGGCGCTGCCACGCTTGCGTCATGCCACGACAGCCAAGACTTCGCATTTCCGGGGTTCCCCTGCACATCACCCAGCGCGGCGTGAACCGTTGTGCGATCTTCGTCGATGATGCCGATCGCCGGCACCTTTATCGGCTGCTGTGTGACGCCACGGTGGAACACGGCATTGCCGTCCACGCCTATGTCTTCATGGGCAACCACATACACCTGCTGTTGACGGCAACCGACGGCGACGCCCTGCCTCGCGCCATGCGCAAGGTCGGCCAATGCTACGTGCAGGCATTCAACTACCGACACCACCGCAGCGGGCCGCTCTGGCAGGGCAGGTTCAAGTCGTGCCTTGTCGCCAGCGAACACTATCTGATGGCCGTTTACCGCTACATCGAACTCAATCCGGTTCGCGCCGCGATGACGCGGCACCCGGAGCAGCATCGCTGGTCCAGCGTTCACGCAAATCTCGGTTTGATCGAAGACCCGCTGGTGACGCCACACCCGCGCTTCACTGCGCTCGGCCCCGACCGGGACGCGCGCGCAACAGCCTGGCGCGATCTGTTGCAGCAAGGCATTGGCCAGGACGACGTGGATGGAATCCGCGCCCACCTGCAGCAAGAGCGCGCGCTGGGTGATCCACGCTTCCAGGCGATGGTTGAAAGTTCCCTTGGCCGCCCGGTCCGGGTCAGGCCACGCGGGCGACCGCGCCGATCGCAGCACCAGCCAGACACTCCTTAATTACCTCCGTCCCCTTTTTGTTAGAGTGGACAGATCGCCCGCGAGCCGTTCCTGCAAGGGTACGGCCGGGCACACACCAGGTGCGCACGCCGTGACCATGACGGATCCTTCGACAACGCGACCGAACACCGACCATTCCGGCATCACGCCGGACATGATCCAGACCGGCTCGGACATTCCGGCCGACTGGCAGCAGCCGCGCGAACATTTCGACTACGTGCGCAGCGAGGTGATGATCCCGATGCGCGACGGCGTGAAGTTGCACACCGTGATCATGTCGCCGAAAGGCATGACCGATCTGCCGATCCTGATGGAACGCACGCCCTACGACGCCAACAAGAACTCGTCCGGCAACAGCCCGCACATGCGCGATGCGGTGTGGTCGGGCAACACCGACTGGGCCGACGCGAAATACATCCTCGTGTGGCAGGACATCCGCGGCAAATACGGATCGGAGGGCGACTACGTCATGACGCGCCCGATCCGCGGCCCGCTGAATCCGACCGACACCGACGACACCACCGATGCCTGGGACACCATCGAATGGCTGGTGAAGAACGTCGCGGAATCCAGCGGCAAGGTCGGCATGATCGGCTCGTCCTACGACGGCTGGACGGTGGCGATGGCGCTGCTGGATCCGCATCCCGCGCTCAAGGTCGCCGCACCGGAAAGCCCGATGATCGACGGCTGGATGGGCGATGACTGGTACCACTACGGCGCCTTCCGCCAACTGGGCCTCGACTACTTCATCGGCCAGTGCAGCAAGCAGGGCAAGGGCGAGGGCATCCCGCGCGCGCACCACGACGACTACTCGAACTTCCTCGAAGCCGGCTCGGCCGGCGCCTACGCCGAAGCCAACGGCTGCAAGCAACTACCGTGGTGGAACCGCTTCGCCGCGCATCCGGCGTACGACGCCTTCTGGCAACTGCAGGCGCTGGATCGACTGCTCGCGGCCAACCCGTCCGATGTACCCACCATGTGGCTGCAAGGCCTGTGGGACCAGGAAGACATCTATGGTGCGGTGCACGCGTGGGAAGCGTTGGTGGATGCAGGCAAACGTTCCAACAATCACCTCGTGATCGGCCCGTGGTGGCACAGCCAGATCAACCGCGCCGGCTGGAACACAGGGCCGCTGCGGTGGCCGGGCAACACCACGGCGCTGTTTCGGCAGCGCGTGATGATTCCATGGTTCGACCATCACCTGCGCGGCACGCCACTCGCGAAACCCCTGCCCGGCGCCATGGTCTACAACCCCATTGCGCAATGCTGGGACGAATTCGCC
>DASSRT010000178.1:0-9708 GCA_035701705.1 Rhodanobacteraceae bacterium | reverse complement strand
GCATCGAGCTTGCCGTCCGTCTTCGGCTCGTGCTCGCCTAGCGCGAAGGCGTGCGGTGCCGTGGCTCCGCTGCGTGCCTGCTCTTGCCCGCCTTGCCGCAATGCCTGCTGCAACCCTTGCGCAGCCCGCCCGGTCTGCTCGCGCTGCCGCTGGGCCTCGGCAGCGGAGGCCTTGCCCGCATCCGCGCTTGCACCCGCTTGCGCGCTCGATGTCGCTGCCGGTGCCGACGGAGTGCCCTGCGCATCGTCATGCCCGCCGGACGCGCCACTGGATGACGGCGCTTTCGAAGTCCGGTCGCCGCCACCTTTCGAAGCACCGTTGTTCGCGCCCGCGGCATTCTTGTCCTGTCCGTTCTTGTCAGCACTCCCGGTCTGCGCGGACTGCCCGGATTTTCCGCTGTTCTGCGACGCCGTCGGTGGTGACTTTCGCTTCAGCCACGCCTCCACCGCGTCGAGGTTGGCGCGCGCGTCCGCGAGCTTCGGATCCTGGCGCAAGGCTTCGCGATACGCGCTCATCGCCTGCTGGTATTTGCCCTGCTTCGCAAGCGCATTGCCAAGGTTGTAGTGCGCGCGCGCGTCGCCGCCTTGCGCAAATGCCTTGGCCGCGCCGGCATAGTCTCCGGCACGGTATTCCGCCGAGCCACGCAACCCGGGTGATTGTGCAAGCTGCCGCGCTTGTTGAGCGTCACCGCCCTGCAATGCCTGCAACGCGCGCTGGTCGCGATTGCTCCACCACGATGATGGCGTGGCGGCCTGCGCGGACGGCATCGTCACCGGCAACACCAGCACGGCGAGCACCAGCAACCAGCCGCGCCGGAACGCCAGCGCCGCCAGCACGACGAGGATCGGCAGCAACCAGATGCCGCCGTCGCGCCAGATTTGCCCGCGCTCGTCGTGGCTGGCATGCCCGGCCATTGCAATCGGCGCCGCGAACACGGGCGTCGCGCCGCCATCCTCCGGCAGCACCGCATACGCGCCGCCGCCCGCAGCCGCCAATGCACGCAACGATGCATCGTCGCGGCGAGCCAGCAAGGTGCCGTTGGCGCCACCGGCAAAACCACCGCCGGCCTGCGGGATCGGCGCGCCCTGTGTGGTGCCAATACCCAGCACGTCGACCCGGATCCCGGCGGCCCGGGCCTTGCGCGCGGCCGCCACGGCGGCGGCGTCCGCATGGTCCGTGACCACGATGATCTCGCCGCCGCGCACATGCGCGTCATGCAGCAGGCTCACGCTCTGGGCAATCGCCGCCGCTGCATCGTTTCCGGACACCGGCATCACGTTCGGCTGCAGCGCCCGCAGCAGGTTCAGCACCGTGTGTTTGTCACTGGTGAGCGGCGCCACGGTGAACGCCGCGCCCGCGTACGCGACCAGCGCGGTACGCGCATCACCCGCGGCGTCGATGAGGTCGTGCACGGCGAAGCGCGCGCGGGTCATGCGGTTCGGCGCGAGATCCTGCGCCAGCATGTCGTTCGACAACGACAACGCGACCACGCGCGCCGCACCGTTGACGTACAACGGCGTTTCCATCCGCTGCCATGCTGGTCCCGCGAGCGCGGCGACGGCAAGCAGCCATGCCAATGCGAGCAACGTGAAGCCGGTCCACCGCCGCGCGCGGGTGTCGCGCACGACGTGCGGCAACAGCGCGGCATCGACGAGATGGGCGAAGGCCACCCGACCGCCACCACCACGCACCAGCATCCACAACACCAGCGGCAACGGCAGCGCCGCGAGCCACCACCACGGGCGCAGGAAATGCAATGGCAGGTCCGCGACGTTCACACCGGCACCTGCGCACGCCGCGCCCACGCCGCCCGCCATGGCAACAAGCTGCAACCCAGCAGCAGCGCCAGCGCCAGCGGCCATGGATACCATTCGCGCTCCGGCCGCAACATCGACTTGCCTTGCGCCAGCGGTTCCAGCGCATTGATCGTGCGGTACGCGGATGCGAGCTGGTCGCCATCGGACGCACGGAAGAACCGGCCACCGGTTTCCTGTGCGATCTGTTTCAGCACACCTGTGTCCAGCGCATTGTCCGGTGCGTTCAATTGCATCCCGAACACGTTGATCGTGCCTGCCGCGGAGCCGACGCCGATCGTGTAGATGCGCACGCCTGCAGCCTTGGCGAGATTCGCCGCAGCCTGGGGCGTGACGCTGCCGGCGGTATTCACGCCATCGGTCAACAGCACCAGCACCCGCGCGCGTGCCGGCAACGCCGTCAGGTGCTTCACCGCCAACGTGATCGCATCGCCGATCGCAGTCTCGCGTCCTGCCAGACCTATTGCGGCGCCGTCCATCTGCACCGCGACGGCATGCACGTCGAAGGTCATGGGAGCAAGCAGATAGGCGTGCGTTCCGAACAGCACCAGTCCCACATCGTCGCCGGATCGCTCGGCGATGAAGCGGCTGGCGATGGCCCTGACCGCGGCGAAGCGGCTGACGTTCTGTCCACCGAGCTGCATGTCGTCGATGGCCATGCTGCCCGAGCAATCCACCGCCAGCATCAAAGCGCGACCGGTGCGTTGCAGGGACTGTGGCGGCGCAGGCTGCTGCGGCCGCGCCGCTGCAGTCACCAGCAGCAGCCACGCCAGCGCTGCCACCGCAAGGCGGCTTCGCGTCGCACTTCCGCCGCGCGTCAACGCAGTCAGGTTCACGTGCTGTGGCAAGTGCATCGCAGCCCCCGGCGCGGCCCGCGGCAGGAACTTCCAGACCAGCCACGGCAGCGGCAGCAACGCAAACATCCAGGGCCATGCGAAGGTCATTGTCGGGCATCCCGGCGGCCAGCAACGTCGCTCGCTGGATGCGGCGCGCGCAATGCGTGCGTGCACCAACGGCGCAAGGCGTCCAGCAGCTTCGTCGCGTCGATGCGTGGCTGACGTTGAAATGACGCAGTGGCGAGCGTGTCGAGTTCGCTCGCGATCCGCTCATCCGCGGCCCGTCGATGCACGAACTCACGCCAGGCATCGCCGCCCGTTGACGCGGCAGCGGGTTCCACTCGCCGCGCCACCCGGCGCAGCAGACGCGAAGCTCCGGCCGCCAGCGCGGCCGCATCGCGACTGCTTTCGAAGGCTGCTTCGAGCTGCGCAATTTCGCGCAAGGCCAACTGCACGACGTGGGTTCGCGTGCGCCGCCGCAGCCACCATGCGCTTGCGGCGACAAGCAGCACCAGCAGCCCTGCCAGAATCCACCAGCCCGGCGCGGGTGGCCACCACGACGCCGGCGGCAGGTGGATGTCGCGCAAGACGGGACCGGCGTCGTTCACCGCCGCCTCCGTGCAGCGCGCCACAACTGGGTCAGCGGCACACCGGGCTCGCTGCCGGCGGCAAGCAGCGTCCAGCCGACGCCGACGTCGTCGCAGACATTCGCCAGCCGCTGCCAGCCTTCGCCCAGTTGCTCACGAAAGCGGCCACGTGCCGCCGCACTGGTCAGGTCGACGCTGGCCCTGCCTGCATCGCTTTCAAAAGCGAACACGCCGGAAGCTGCCGGATCGTGTTCCAGTGCATCGACCACGATCGCCACGCGCAAGTCGACGCGCCCGGCCACGCGTGCCATCGCAGCGCGTGCCGCGTCATCGACACTCCAACCATCGCTGACCAGCATGGCTCGGCATCCCGGCACCAGCAATCGTTGCATGCGCTGCAGCGCGAGCGACAAGCTTTCCTGCGACCCGGTACCCGGCGCTGCCGTGCGCGCCTGTTCGTCCCAACGCGCCAGCGCGCCCAGCAGCGCCAGCGCTCCGCGCGTGCCTGCGTGCGGCACCAGTGCATCGCGTGTCGTGCCGAAGGTCGCGGCGCCCACCCGATCGCCGCCGCGCACGCCGGTCCAGGCCCACCACGCTGCTGCGCGTGCAGCCATCACGGATTTGTAGCGCACCCGCGTGCCGAAACGCATCGTCGGGTTGGTATCCAGCAGCACCAGTTGCTGTTGCTCGCGTTCCTCCTGAAACAGCTTGGTGTGCCAGCGGCCGCTGCGCGCGGTGCGCCGCCAGTCGATGGAACGTACGTCATCGCCTGGCTGGTACACCCGCGACTCGGCATAGTCCATGCCACGTCCACGCAATCTGGATTGGTGTCCGCCGGCCATCGCGACCGTGGTTCGCGTCGCGTGCAGCGCCGGCTTGCCGCTGCGTGCGCGCATCGCAATCAGTTCCGCCAGCGACACGCTGGTGATGCCCGGGATGGATCTTTCGGCTGCGGTCACTGCACGGGAATCCTTGAATGCTTGCGTGCACCATGTTCGGGCGCACGCCGGATGCAGGCGCGGCGTGCCTGATCACGCACCAGCGACGCGGGCCATTCCGGCCAACACGGCGTGCTTGCGGGCGAGCCTCGCGTCCCTGCGCAACCTACGGCAACGGCACGCGCTGCAGCAGTTCGCCCACCACGTCATCGACCCGCAGACCTTCGGCCTCGGCCTCGTAGCCCAGCAACACGCGGTGCCGCAATACGTCAGGCGCGAGTCGCTGCACATCGTTCGGCAGCACGTAATCGCGGCCGGCCAACCATGCCGCGGCACGCGCGCAGCGTTCCAGCGCGATCGATGCACGCGGGCTTGCGCCCCACGCGATCTTGCTGCGCAACGCCGGTGCCCACGGTCGCGGGTCACGCGTTGCCAGCACCAGTTGCACGATGTACTCCTCAAGATCACTCGCGAAGTGCAGATCCAGCAACTGGCGGCGGGCGAGGTGGATGTCGTCCTGCGAAAGCAGTCGCGCCGGCATGGCATGCGCGCCCATTTCGTCGCGCGCCCGCTCGCGCGCCAGCCGCATGATCTCGCGCTCGCTGCCGGCCTCCGGATACCGCACCGGCACATGCAACAAGAAGCGGTCCAGCTGTGCTTCCGGCAATGGAAAGGTGCCTTCCTGTTCGATCGGATTCTGGGTGGCCATCACCAGGAACAGCTTCGGCAACGGCCACGAGCGCTGGCCGATGGTCACCTGCCGCTCGGCCATGGCTTCCAGCAACGCGGACTGCACCTTGGCAGGCGCCCGGTTGATTTCGTCCGCGAGCACGAGGTTGTGGAACAACGGGCCGGGCTCGAACTCGAACTGGCTACTTTGGGGCCGCAACACGTCGGTGCCGGTCAGGTCCGCGGGCAGCAGGTCGGGCGTGAACTGCACGCGATGGAAGTCGGCCTCGATGTGACTCGCCAGTGCCTTGACCGCAGTCGTCTTGGCCAGCCCCGGCGCACCCTCGACCAGCAGGTGGCCGTCGGCCAACAGCGCAATCAGGAGGCGCTCGACCAGCTCCGGCTGACCCACGATCTCGGCCGACATGATCTGGCGAAGCTCATTGAAGCGCGCCATGAGCGGACTGTGGGACTGATCGGTTTCGCCGGCTACGGCGGACGCGCGCGGCGCGTCGTGACCGGTCAGGCCGGCATGCGCGGTGGTGGTCTCGGTATGCATGCCCGCAGTAGACCACATCCTGGTGCAAAAGTTTTCAGGTTGCCAAAACGAAGACGGCGCGGGTCGTCCGCGCCGTCTTCCGTGTCGCTGCGACCGCGCTCAGTTGACGGTCGATTCCTGCCCGAGGATGTGCGGCGTGATGAACACCAGCAGCTCGGCCTTGTTGTTGATGTTCTTCTTGTCGCGGAACAGGGCACCGAGGATCGGGATGTCGCCGAGGAACGGTACCTTGCTGACGTCATGCTCGTTGGTGAACTCGTAGACGCCACCCAGGACGACCGTCTGCCCATTCTTCACGAGTACCGACGTATCGATTTCCCGATGATCGATCTGGGGCACGAAACCACCGCCCGGGTTCTGCACAAGCTGCGCGATCGCATCCTTGATGATCTTGAGCTTCATGAACACGCGATTGTCGGAGGTGATGGTCGGCGTGACATGCAGCTCCAAGGCAGCGTTCTTGAACTGCACCGTCGCCGTACCCGCGCCGCCGCCCGAACCGGAGTTCTGGAAGGTCAGGTAGCCGATCTGCTGGCCCTGCACGATCGACGCTTCCTGGTTGTTGGCAGTCACGACCTTGGGCTGCGAGATCGTTTCGCTGCGGCCTTCCGTTTGCGCCGCCGACAATTCGAGATTCAACAGGTAGTCGTTGCCGAGGATCCCGAAGGCGATCGAACTGGTACCCACCGTGGAGGATGGCAGGTCGACGTTCAGGCCGGAGGTGATGACCGGAAGCGCAACGTCGAGCGGATTGGTGCCGTTGCTGATTGCCTGGCTCACGCCGTTCTGCCACGTGCGCACACTGTTGCCCGTTTTCGTCACGTCGTCAGTGGTCGACCCCGTCGACAACACCTGACCACTCGGATTGATGCGGAAGCCGGCGATGCCGAGCTTGGCACCCAATTCACGGGTGAAATTGTCGGTCGCGATCACCAGCCGCGATTCGATCAACACCTGCTTGACCGGACGATCCAGGATGGCAACCAGTTGCCGGATTTCCTGCACTTTCTCCGGCGTGTCGTTGACCAGCAAGGTGTTGGTGCGCTCGTCGAACGAGACGCTGCCGCGAGGCGAGAGGAAGCCGCGCTCACTGCTTCCACCACCACCGCCGGCGTTGCCCTGCTTGGCCCCGGAGGTCAGCAGGTCGGCGATCTGCTTGGCATTGCCGTAGTTGATCGGGATGTAATCGGTGACCAGTTGCGCGCTGTTGAGCTCCTTTTCCCGAGCCTGCGCGATGTTTTCCTCGTACTTCGCGATCTCGGTTTGCGGCGCAATCCAGATGACGTTGCCGTTCTGCCGCTTGGCCAGGCTCTTTGCACGCAGGATCACGTCCAGCGCCTGATCCCAAGGAACATTCACGAGGCGCAGCGTCACGTTGCCCTGCACGCTGTCAGACGCCACGATGTTGAGGTTCGACACATCGGCGAGCAGCTGCAACACCGAGCGCACCGGAATGTCCTGGAAGTTGAAGGTGACGCGGCTGCCCTTGTACACGACCGGCTTGGGTGCGCCGAGTGCACTATGGTCGTTTGAGGTTGGCCGTGCGAATTCCACGACGAACTCGTTGCCGGTCTGATAGGACGATGTCTGCACCACGCCGCGGGTATCGACTTCGATCTGCGCGCCGCCCGGGACGGCATGGGTATTCACGCTGCGTACCGGCGTCGCGTAGCTGGTCACATCGAGCCGGTGTGCTTGCGATGCTGCCAGGTTCGCGCCGGCAACATCGATCACGGTGGTATCACCTGATGTATGCATGCTGGTGGCAGCGCCGGATTGGCTGAACTGGACCACCAGCTTGCCACCGCCATGTTCGGCACGCTGGAAATCGACCGAAGTGATGACGTTGTCGCCCGCCATGGCCGCCGCTTTGTCGGGGTTGGCGGTGGACACGGCGAGCGAGCGCTGGGATGCCGGCGGCGCGGCAACTGGCGCGAGCGCGGGGGACACGTCTGCTGCTGCGGGCACCGGAGCCGGTGCGGCTTCTGCGGTGGCAGCACCCATGCCGGCGCCGATGGTCACGATGACCTGGTTGCCTTCCACGCGCGTGACGTAGGGCGCGGGCTGGGTGAGGTCGACGACCACGCGCGTCCGGCCATTGGCTTCCACGGCGCTCAACATCTGCGCCGAACCCTGGCCGATGCTGTACGAGCGCTCGGGCAACGCATTGGTGGTATCCGCGAAATCCATCGCGATTCGCGGCGGGGTGTTGGTGCTGAAAGCTTCCGGCGCCACGGCGGGACCGGTGAAGGTGAGGGTCAACTGCACCTTGCCTCCGTCGAGTGGCGACGCACTGACGCTCTTCAGTGAGTTTGCAGCAAGAGCAGGACCCGCTACCAACAGCAGGACCAGCGCCAGCCATGCCATCCAGACGTGACCGCGCTGGGCGGGTCCGGCGCCAGGGCGACCGATGAAGTGAGCAGGTTTGGTCATCATGAACGTAACCCCCGATGAATCGTCATTTGTCGCCCAGCGCGACGGTCGCGTCGCGTTCCATCCAGCCGCCCGAGCCGTTCGGCACCAGTTCGACCAGATCCACTTGTGTCGGAGTCACCGAAGTGACATGGCCAAAATTCTGACCCATGTAGTCGCCGGCACGCACCTGATGGATCACGCCTTGCGGATCCTTGATCAACGCCTCGACGTTGCCCTTCATTCCGATCGTTCCGACCATCTTCAGGCTGTCAAGCGGGAACGCTTCGAGCGGCTCGCGCGGTCGGTTCTGGTCCGGGTGCGGACCAGCCAGGCTTTGCGAATTGACTTGCGGCGGCGCGGGTTCGAAGGGATCGCGCTTGTCCTGATCGGTGTAGAGGAACGTTTCGAAGGTTTTCACCACCGGCAAGGGAGGCAACGGCGCGCCCTTCTGGGCCTCGACTTGCGCGACCCAGGCATGCAGGTCGCCTTGGCCGCTGCATGCGGCGAGCCCCAGCAGCATGCCAAGCGTCGCAGTCGCGATGACTATACGGGAGGGTCGCATGGTCACTTCCCTCCCTTTGGCGGGGCCGGTTTCTTTGTATCTTCATCACCGAGATAACGGTAAGTCTGCACGGTGCCTTGCAACACCAGCTGCCCGCCGGTCGGCGGCGCATCGTGCCCGCTCGAGTTGGCAGCGTTCAGTGACACGTCGTGCATCGTGAGGATCACCACCCGCGGCAACGAAGCGACGCCGCTGATGAAGGTACCGAACTGGTGATAGGTACCCTGCATCTTCAGCGCGATCGGCTGGATCGCGTAAAACTCCTTGGGAATCTCGGCCTGCGGCTTGAACTCGTCCGTCTCGATGCCGGCGGCCTGCGCGGTCTGCGAGATCGTCGTCAGCAATGCCGGCATCTCGGTCTTGCCCGGCAGCTCGCGCAACATCTGGCTCAGCATGTCGTTCATCTGCGCCAGCTGTGCGCGCAAGGCGTCCAGATTGACCACCTTGGCCTGCTTCGTCTTGAACTCATCCTTCAACTTCAGTTCGGTCCGCTGGCCCGAAGCCAGCGTGTCCTGCTGGCCGCTGATGAAGAACCACCAACCGGCAAGCAGGATGGCCACGACGATCGCCAGGATGATCAGCGCCTTGACCGACTTGGGCCAGCCACCGACGTTGTTGCGATCAAGATTGCGGAAATCGCTGGCCAGACTCATGACTGTGCCCTCCCCTTGACCGCGGACGCCGAGGCCGCAGGTTGGGCGGCCTTGCTTCCCGTGGACGCAGGTGCAACCGGCGCCGGTGCGGGTGTCGCCGCGGATGTCGACGCGGTCGGCGTACTCGATGCCGACGGCAATGGCGCCGGAGTCGGGGCAGCGGCAGCCGTGCTGGCCGCTTGCGGGGTGGCCGCTACGCTGCCGGCAGTCGCAGGTGTGTTGCCAGCGTCCGCGCCGCCCTTGCTGCTGCTGTCGGTTTTGGGTACCCCGAGATCAACCACCAACCCGAATTCGTACGGCGTGTTGGAGTTGGTGTGTACGTTGTTGGTGCCAATCAGGTGCACCGGCCCCATCCAAGGCGAAGCCTCGATGTTGCGCATGTATTCGGCGACGGTGGCATTCGACTGTGCAACACCGTTCAGGGTCAGCTTGTCACCCTTCTGCGACATTCCGGTCAAACGTGCGCCGGCCGGGATGGTCTTCACGATCTCGTCGAACAGATGCACCATCTGCGAGCGGCTGGACTGCAGCTTTTCGATGATCTTCTTGCGCGCCAGCAAGTGATCCTTGACCTGCTGGAGGTTCTTGATCTCGACGATCTTCGCATCCAGCTGCTTGATCTGGCCGGTGAGGTAGGCGTTGCGATTGTTCTGGTTGTCGATGCGCAGGCCCATC
>DASSRT010000177.1:0-7561 GCA_035701705.1 Rhodanobacteraceae bacterium | reverse complement strand
CCGCGCGCGCCTGGCTGACCAGCACGTCGATGTTGGCGTTGTGCAGCACCGCCTGTGCCAGCGCCTGGTCCACCGCATCGACGTCGGCGCCACCACCGAGCAGGCTGCGCGCCTCTTCGAGTGCCACGCGGGCATCCGCATAATCATGCTTCTGCAAGGCCGCCTTGGCCTTCGCGAGTTCCGCGTTGCCGACGTTCTGCAGGCCCGCGAGCGCACGTTCGTTGTCGGGATCGAGCGCCCGCGCGGCGACATACAGGTCGCGCGCGCTGGCGGGACCGCCGGTCAAATGGCCGGCAGCCAGCGCCTGATCGGCGCGCGTCAGCAAGGTGTTCAATTGGGTCTGCGGCAGCCACGAACGCAAGGTGGACTGGTTCGTCCACGCCAGCGCACCCGCGGCCGCCAGCACCACGACAACGGCGGCGACGATCCACAGTCGGCGATGCGACTTCGGATTCCGGCCATGTCGCTTGCGCGCATCGGCAGCCGAGAACGGCGCGCGCGCGGTGGGCGCCGAACCGGCGCGGCCCGCGCGTGGTGTACGTGCATCGCTGCCGGTGTCCAGCTGGTCCAGGCTGCCCAGCACCGGTTCGGTGCGGCGGGAAGCATCCCGGGAATTGGGCGAATCGTGCCGGCCGTTCATGCTGAATCCATTGCCGGATCGACTTCCGGCACCTCGATGCGTCGTGGGTGGGACCGCGACCAGGCCTGCGTGGTTCAAACCGGCGCCCGGCCTCGCGATCGGGCCTGATTCTAGCAGCCGGCTGCAGCGCCGCCCGCGCCCGTGCCCGCGCATTCAGCCGGCGGCCAGCCGGCGCACGTCGGTGACGTTCGGCAAGGCGCCCAGTTTCACCAGCAACGCCGACAGTTCGCCGTAGTCGCGCAAGCGCAAGGTGAAGTGCATCGACAGTTCGCCAAGGTCGCGCTGGCTGCGGCTTTCCGAGGCGATGATGCGCGCGCCGCTGTCGGCTATCAGATCGGTCACATCGCGCTGCAGGTCGCGGCGGTCATAGCCGGTCACGCTGATGGCAACCTCGTAGGCGCGGTCGGGCGCGCTCTGCCAGCGCACCTCCACGAGCCGCTCGGCACTGCGCTCGCGCAGTCGTCGCAACGCCGGGCAATCGGACCGGTGCACGGTGACACCGCGCCCGCGCGTCACGAAGCCGATGACGGCATCACCCGGCAGCGGCCGGCAGCAGCGCGCCAAGGTTGTCAGCAAGTTGCCGACGCCGTCGACCGTCAAGGTGCCCGGCCGCTCCGCTGCCTGCGCGACGCTGCGCGGCGCGCGCGTGCGCGGCGGCGCTTCCGCCGCGACCGGCGCCTGCAATTCGAGCATGGCTTGCGACAGTTGCGCGACGCCGATCTCGCCGAGCGCCAGCGCCGCCAGCAAGTCATCGCGATGCTTGCGCCCGAGCTTGCCGGGCAAGCGTTCGAGCACGTCGGCGCTGGCCGCCATCCGGCGCGCCTCGCGCTCCAGCAGTTGCCGCCCGGCCGCCAGCCGCGCACTGAGGTCTTCGCGCCGGAACCACGCGCGCAGCTTGCCACGCGCGCTGGCGGTCGCGAGATAGCCGGCCTGCGGCGACAACCAGTCGCGGCTCGGCGCCGGTTCGCGTGCGGTCAGGATTTCCACGCGATCGCCGCTCACCGGTTGGCAGGTCAGCGGCACGATGCGGCCATTGACCTTGGCGCCGCGGCAGCGATGCCCCACCAGCGTGTGCACGTGGTAGGCAAAATCAAGCACGGTCGCGCCCGCCGGCAGGTCGATCACTTCGCCTTTCGGGGTCAGCAGGTAGACGCGATCCTCCGCCAGCTCGGCACGCAACTCGGCCGCCAGCGCGGCGTCATCCTCGCCCTCGGCGCGCGTTTCCAGCAGCTTGCGCATCCATTCGATGCGCGCCTGGTAGGCGGCATCGCCGGAGCCGCCTTCCTTGTAGCGCCAGTGCGCGGCCACGCCGAGTTCCGCGCCGCGATGCATTTCCTCGGTGCGGATCTGGACTTCCAGCACCTTGCCATCCGGCCCGACCACGGCGGTGTGCAAGGAGCGGTAGTGGTTGCCCTTGGGCCGCGCGATGTAGTCATCGAACTCGTTCGGGATGATCGGCCACGACGCATGCACCACGCCGAGCACGGCATAACAGTCGGCCACGCTGCCGGTGATCACGCGCAGCGCGCGGATGTCGTAGAGGTCGCCAAACCCGACCTGCTTGCGCTGCATCTTGCGCCAGATCGAATAGATGTGTTTCGCGCGGCCGTTGACGCTGGCCGCGACGCCGTGCGCGGCCAGCGCTTCGCGCAAGGCCTCGGCGCAACGCGCGATCCAGGCGTCGCGGTCGGCGCGGCGTTCATCCAGCAGCTCGGCGATCCGGCGGTAGACCTCGGGCTGCAGGTAGCTGAAAGCGAGGTCTTCGAGCTCCCATTTCCATTGACCGATGCCGAGCCGGTTGGCCAGCGGCGCGTGGATGTCGCGGGTGAGGCGTGCCAGCGCGCTGCGTTCCGCCTCGGGCAATGCCGACGCGGCCCGCATCCGCGCGAGTTGCCGCGCCAGCAACAGGTACACCACGCGCAGGTCGCGGATGATCGCCAGCAACAGCCGGCGCAGGCCTTCGGCGCCCCCGCCGGCGCCATGCGCCGCGTGCAGCGCCCACACGCGCTCCGCCTGTTGCTGGCCACCGACGAGGCGCCGCAGCGATTCGGACGTGCCGGCAGCGGCCTGTTCCCAGGCCTCAGGCTGCACGCAGGCCACCGCGTACCACGCCGCCGCGGCCCGCGTGTCGTCATCGCATCCGAGCCCCTGCAGCAATGCATCCGCGTCGCGCCAGAGCGCGCGTTCGGCGGTCGGCAAGCCCGCCAGCAGCGGCACGGCTTGTTCAAGGTTCATCGCAATGGAATCTGAACGCGACATCTGGATGGCCAATTCACGTCGCCGTGGTGCAATCCGAAAGACTGGTGAAAGGCAACCAGTGTAATAAGTTGGGCTCACTTTCCCCTGTGCCATCGGCACGGGGCACTGCTATCATCGCCCACCATGCGCACACGACTGATGTTGCCGGCCGCACTGGCCCTGTTCCTCACCGCCCTGCCCGTCATGGCGCAGCAATTCTCCTCGCTCGAGGAACGCATGTCGGCAGCCGACTTCAAGGCGGCCGGCCTCGACAAGCTGACGCCGCAGGAACTGCAGTTCCTCGACGGTTGGCTGCGTACCCACGAGCGCGTCCAGGTGAAGGCCGTCGACGCCAGCGGCAAACCGGTGTTCTATCCGGACAACCAGCCGCGCGGGAAATTCACCGCGCACATGGTGGGGCACTTCAACGGCTGGGCCGGGCACAGCGTGTTCACCCTCGACAACGGCGAGGTCTGGAAGCAGGCCGAATCGGGCGCCTACTCCTGCCCCGACGTCAACAACCCGGAAGTCACCATCAAGCCGATGGCGCTCGGCAGTTGGCTGATGTACGTGCAGGGCTGCAACCAGAGCGTGCGCGTTTCACGCGAGCAATAAAGCCCCGCGTCGAAGGCTGTTGTTTCCGCCGCAGCGCCCCCATCATTGCCACGACGCGGTGATGGCCGCGCTGCGAGACACGTCCGGTGCTGGAAGTCTGGTTGCCACTCCTGTTTTGCGTTGCCACGGCGTGGACCTGGCACCACGTGCTGCGCCTGCGCGAACGCGCCATCCGGCACGCACGTGAGCTGTGCGAACGCCACGGCCTGCAATTGCTCGACGACACCGTCGCCCTGCATCGCCTGCATGCACGCTGGCAGCGCGGCAAGCTGCGCATCACGCGCGAGTATCGCTTCGACACCAGTCGCGGCGGCGATCACCGCCAGGGTGCGACCTTGACCGCACACGGCGGTCACGTCGTCGCCTCCAGCCTGCCTTCCCTTGAGCCCGCGGCGGTTGCGGTGCCCGTCGCCACCAGCCCTTTCATGCCGGCCAGCTTGCCGGGCGGTGACGCGCCATCCGGCACGGTGGTGCCGTTCACGCGGCGCGCGCGCCGGACGCTGCACTGACCCGATCGAAACGGTGTGGTCGCCGGGATCGACTGTGACTCCCGGTTGCGGCCGCGACACACCGGCGACGATCACGCTGCCGGGTCACGAAGAGGTGTGGAATGCCGCGCTGCGGGCAGCGTGCTGCGCGGCTCGCTCGCGCCGGCGTCACTTGATGACGCGCAGGTTCGGCTTGCCCTTCGGCCGTGGGCGCTCCGGCCCGTCGCCGTCGCCGGCGGCGCCAGCGCCATCCACGGGCGCTTCGGTTTCGACGTCCTGCTGCTCGGCCGATGGCACCGCCTGCAATGCCGGCGTGGCAGGCTTGGCACCCGTACCAACGGGGGGGCCGGATGCGGCCACGGTGCCGGGCGGGTCTTCCGCCATCAGCATGCCTTGTCCGTTCTCGCGCGCGTAGATCGCCTGCACGGCGGCGACCGGCAGCTGCACCGATTGGCTGACGCCGCTGAAGCGGGCCATGCAGGTGATCATGTCGTTGCCGATTTCCAGCCGCGCTACCGCGCGCGGAGCGAGGTTCAGCACCAGCTTGCCGTCGCTGACCGCCTGCGGCGGCACCACCACGCCGGGGTGGGTCGCATCGACCATCACGTAGGGCGTCAAGCCGTTGTCGCAGATCCATTCGTGCACCGCCCGCAACAGGTACGGGCGATTGGATGTCATGGCAGGGGCTTCGGTCACAGCTCGCCCAGCAGGCGCTCGTCGGCGGTGAGGCTGCGCGCAAAGCCCTGGCTGCGGAACATGCGTTCGCCGTAGTCGATGATCGGCTTGGCGTCTTTCGGCAAGGACACCGCCAACGACGGCAAGCGCCATACCACCGGCGCGACCAGGCAATCGGCGAGGCTGATTTCCGGGTTCAGGAAGAACTTCGCCGCCTTGAACAGCGGCAATGCGGCCATCAAATGATCACGCAAACGCTTGCGCGCGGCCTCGGCGGGACGGCCACCGGCGCGGATATGGGCGACTTCCGGCACCCAGTCGCGCTCGATGCGCACGCAGGCCAGGCGCAGGCGCGCACGCGACAGCGGGTCGACCGGCATCAACGGCGGATGCGGGTAGCGCTCGTCGATGTACTCGCACACCAGGTCCGGCTCGTACAGGACCATGTCGCGATCCTGCAGGGTCGGGGTGTCGCCATAAGGATTGATTCCCTGCAGTTCCTCGTTCGGCTTGCCGGGCGCGACCTCGACGCGGTCGTAGACCACGCCCTTGGCCGCGAGCACAAGCCGCACCCGGTGCGACTGCACGTCGTCGGGAGCGGTGAACAGGGTCAGCACGGTACGGCTGCGCGCGTTTTGCATCATGCGTGGGTCCCCAATGGGATGCGGATCGGTTGGCGCGGGCAAACTCGCCGCGGTTCGCATCTGGGCAAGGGCCGGCCTGGCCCTGCCGTCAATGCACGTCCTTCCAGTATTCCTTCTTCAACACCATCGCGAACAGGGTGAAAAGTACCAGATACAGCACCACCCACGCGCCGATGTGGCTGCGCACCAGCTCGTCGGGGGTGGAAACGTAGGTCAGGAACGCGGTGAGGTCGCGCACCGCCTGATCGTACTGGGCTGGCGTCATGCTGCCGGGATGGGCCAGTTTCAGGCTTTCCACCGGCGCGGGCTCGCCATTTTCGGCCTTGCCCAGCACCGGCACCTGCTCGCCCTGCAGCTGCCACAGCGGGAACGGCATCGCCACGTTCGGGAACACCGTGTTGTTCCAGCCGCTGGCGGTCTTGGGGTCGAGATAGAACGACTTCAGGTAGGCCGCGACCCAGTCCCCGCCCTTGGCGCTGACTTCCAGCGACAAGTCGGGGGGTGCCTTGCCAAACCACTTCTCGGCATCGGCCTCGGGCATCGCCGAGAGGATCGGCGCGCCGAACTTGGCACCGGTGAAGTTGAGGTTGTCCATCACCTGCTTTTCGGTCAGGCCCAAGCCATCGGCCATCTGCGAGTAGCGCATGTACTTCAGGGAATGGCAGCCTACGCAGTAGTTCATGAACAGGCGGGCGCCGCGTTGCAGCGAGCCCTGGTCATGCACGTTGACGCTGACGTGCGGCAGGCCGCCGCCTTCCTCGGCCATGGCCGCCGGTGCGGCGGCGAGGAAGATGGCGAGGCCAAGCACGACCGCGGCGAGGGTGCGCACGGGTGCGCGGAAGGTCTGGTCATGCATGCGTGGTCACCCTTTCCGGAACCGGCTTGGTCTTTTCCAGGCCGAAGAACGTGTACACCCACAGGAACACGAAGAACCCGAAGTACAGGATCACGAGGATCCGGCCGAACAGGTTTTCGATGGTGGTGATGTCGGCGTGCGCGCCGAAGATCGCCACGATCCAGCCCGGCGTGAGGTCGGCACCGATCGCGGCCAGCAGCACGAACACGATCGCGAACACCGTCAACGCGATCTTGTAACCCAGGCCGCGATAGCGGATCGACTTCACCTTGCCGCGATCCAGCCACGGCACCAGGAACAGCGCGATGATCGACAGCGCCATCGCCAGCACGCCGAAACCCTTGCTGGGGATCATCCGCAGGATCGCGTAGAACGGCGTGAAGTACCACACCGGCTTGATCGTGGCCGGGGTGACCAGGTCGTTGGCCGGAATGGAGTTGTCGTGTTCGAGGAAGAATCCGCCGACGCTCGGGGCGAAGAAGATGATCACCGCGCAGACGATCAGGAACACGCCCACGCCGACCAAATCCTTCAGCGTGTAGTACGGATGGAACGCGATCCCGTCCAGCGGAATGCCCTTCGGGTCCTTGTGCTTCTTGATCTCGACGCCGTCCGGATTGTTGGAACCCACCTCGTGCAGGGCACCGAGGTGCAGCACCACCAGGAGCAGCAGCACCAGCGGCAGCGCCACCACGTGCAGCGCGAAGAAGCGGTTGAGGGTGGGATCGCCCGGCACGAAGGTGCCCATGATCCACGTCACCAGCGTGTGGCCGAACCACGGCACCGCGCTGAACAGGGTGATGATCACCTTGGCGCCCCAGAACGACATGTTGCCCCACGGCAGCACGTAGCCCATGAAGGCCTCGGCCATCAGGGCCAGGAAGATGATCGAGCCGAGGATCCAGACCAGTTCGCGCGGCTTCTTGTACGAGCCGTACATGATGCCGCGGAACATGTGCAGGTACACCGTGACGAAGAACAGCGACGCGCCGGTGGAGTGCATGTAGCGGATCATCCAGCCCCATTCCACGTCGCGCATGATGTACTGCACCGAGTCGAACGCATGCGCCGCGCTGGGGTTGTAGTTCATGGCCAGGAAGATCCCGGTCAGGATCTGGTTGGCCAGCAGCACCAGGTTCAGTACGCCGAAGTAGTACCAGAGGTTGAGGTTCCTCGGCACGTAGTACTCGCTCATGTGCTTGCGGTACAGGGCCTTGAGGCCGGGCGCCCGCTCATCGATCCAGCCGGCAATGCGAGTGATGGCGTTCATCGTGGTGATGCCTCCCTGGTGGTTGGAATCCTGCGGTCTGCGTGCCACCGGCGGTAGGTCCGCCGCGGGCCACGGCGTGTTGTCGGCCGGACGACAATCGCTGGCCGACGGCGCGCCGTGGCCGCTTCAGGCGAC
>DASSRT010000176.1:0-5415 GCA_035701705.1 Rhodanobacteraceae bacterium | reverse complement strand
TCGTGCGTGCTCACGTGGGTACCCGGGCAAACGTCCGGCAACGGCAGGATCGGCAATGATAGACGCTGGCGCCGCGATTGGGCAGACTTGCAGGCAACGAATGCAAGGTACGTCGTCATGATCCGGGTTTTGTCGATGTTTGTCCTGGCGCTGCTGGTGACCGGCGCTGCAGCCGCGCAGACGGCCGCGCCTGCAACGGCCAACAGTGCGCCCGCGGCGGCTTCCAGCGTCGCTGCGCCGATCAGTCCGACTCCGCCAGCCAATCCGTACTCGGTCACCGTCCCGGTGGCCGGAACCGCCGATGCGCAGCGTGACGCCGCGATCGGTGCCGCGCTGGCGCAAGTGTTGCAACAGGTTTCGCCGGGCTTTGCCGTGACGCCGGACATGCAGGCGCAGGCATCTGGATACGTGCGCGATTTCCGCTATCGCCGTGGCGCGGCCGGCAGCGGCCTCGAATTGCAGGTGGATTTCGATCCGGGCGCGATCTCCCGGCTTGTCGCAAGCACGGCCGCCAGTCCGGCGCCGGCCGCCAGCGCGGGGACCGCGGCCAGCGGAATCGTTCCGATCCCCACCACGCCCGCGGTGCAGCAGGGCACCGGCACCTTGTGGGTGGCGGGCATCAGCGACAGCCATGCGTTCGCAACCTTGCTGTCTATCCTGCGCGGCGACGATGCCTTGCACGACGTCACGCCGGTCGCGGCCGCGGGTGACGGCGTGTTGATCAGCGTGGATTTCGAGCAACCGCTGGCGACGGTGCTGGCGGCGCTGACCGGCCCGGGCGGTCACATGACGCTGGCCGCGCAACCCCATCCCGGTGCGGACGCGACGCTGCAGTGGAACCCTTGAGCGCACAAGGCTCGACGTGAGCGAACGCACGCCAGCAATTCCCCCCGCGAATGGAAGCCCGTTGCGGCACCTGCCGAACCTGATTTCCGCCTTGCGGATCGTGCTGGTGGCGCCGCTGATCGCGACGATCCTGCTGGAGCGCTACGAATTGGCGCTGGCGATCGCGATCGTGGCGGGCGTATCCGATGGCGTGGATGGTTACCTCGCGCGACACTTCCACTGGCAGAGCAGGCTCGGTTCGATCCTCGACCCGGTGGCCGACAAATTGATGCTGGTCGGGTGCATGCTCGCACTGGGCTGGTTGCACGAGGCGCCGCGCTGGCTGGTGCTGCTGGTGGTGTTGCGTGACGCCGTGATCGCAGGCGGCGCGCTGGCGTGGCATCGCCTGCTGCGCAATTTCACCGCGCGCCCGAGCTGGCTGTCCAAGACCACCACGGTCGCGCAGATCGGCTACGTGCTGCTGGTGCTCGCGGATCATGCATTCAACTGGAACCTGCACCTGGCAGTGGCGGTGTGGATCGTCGCCGTGCTGACCGCGGCCAGCGGACTCGATTACGTTGTACGCTGGGGCTTGCAGGGGCGACGCGAACTCAAACGCAAATGAGGATGGGGATGAGCAACGCGCAACGCTGGCAATGGTTGGTGATCGTGGCGGTGATCGGTTGCCTGGTCTGGCTGCTGTCGCCGATCCTGATGCCGTTCGCGCTGGCCGCGGTATTTGCCTACCTCGGCGATCCGCTGGTCGACCGGCTGGAACGCTGGCACCTGCCGCGCGGCCTCGCCGCCAGCATCGTGTTCTTCGTGATGCTGTTGATCGTCGCGCTGGCCCTGTTGCTGCTGGTGCCGTTGATCCAACGGCAAGTCGCCCACCTGATCGCCGCCTTGCCGGCCTATGCCACGTGGTTCACGCAAACGGCGATTCCGTGGGTCGAGCACAAGCTCGATCTTCCGGCCAGCGAACTCGATGTCAGCAGCCTGCTGGCCAAGGTCCGCGAACACCTCGGCACGCTCGGTGGCATTGCCGCAACAGTCATCGGTTATGCGACGCGCTCGGGCTTGGCGTTGATCGGCTGGAGCGTGTCCATCGTGCTGGTGCCGGTGGTGACGTTCTACCTCCTGCGCGACTGGGACAAGCTGGTTGCGCACATTGATGGACTGATTCCGCGTGACGCGCAGCCCACCGTGCGCCGCCTTGCCCATGAAACCAACAGCATTCTCGGTGCCTTCGTGCGCGGGCAATTGCTGGTGATGCTGGGCCTGGCCATCTTTTATTCCGTCGCACTGCGACTCACCGGCCTGCAGGTCGGTCCGCTGATCGGCATCGTCGCTGGCGTGGTCAGTTTCGTGCCGTACCTCGGCTTCATCGTCGGCATCGTGGCCAGCGTGATCGCGGCGCTGGTGCAATTCCACGACGTCTTCCACCTGGTGCTGGTGCTGGTGGTGTTCGGCATCGGCAGCCTGCTGGAAAGCTATGTGCTGGTGCCGAAACTGGTCGGCGACCGCATCGGTCTGCATCCGGTTGCGGTGATGTTTGCGGTGCTTGCCTTCGGCGAACTGTTCGGCTTCATCGGCATCCTGCTGGCGCTGCCGATGGCGGCGGTCGCCCTGGTGCTGCTGCGTTTCCTGCGCGAGCGTTATCAGGCCAGCCATCTCTACACGGCCCAGGACGCACCGAAAATCGTCTCCAGCCTGGGCGAGCCGGTCACCGACGCGCCGCCCGCCGAGCCCGAGCCGCCGCCCACTCCATGATCCGGCAATTCCCGCTCGACCTGCGCTGGCCTCCGCACCAGCGCATGGATGCGTTTTATCCCGGCAGCAATGAGCGCACCGTAGGCGACGTGACGGCGTTGCTGGCGGAGCGCGCGCATGCGTGGGTATTCGTGCATGGCGCCAGCGGCACCGGCAAGAGCCACCTGTTGATCGGCGCTTGCCGCGCCCTGATGGAAGCCGGGCAAGCAGCACGTTACGTATCACTGGCCTCGCTGCCCGCGCCGCGCGCCGAGGCCATCGCTGCCATCGAAGCGACCGGTTTCATTGCCATCGACGACGTGCAGGCGATCGCCGGTGAAGGCGACGCCGAGCGCGCCTTGTTCGATCTCTACAATCGCACACGCGCCGCGGCAGCGCGGGTGCTGTTCGCCGCCAACGCCTCGCCGTCGGAACTCGGCATCGCCTTGCCGGACCTGGTGTCGCGGTTGTCGGCTTGTACCCAATGTGGCTTGCGTCCGCTGGACGACGCCGGCCGCCGCGCGATGCTGCGGCTGTTGGCCGGCCGCATGGGTCTGAGGCTGGACGACGATGTGCTGGACTGGTGGTTCGCACGCCAGCCGCGCGACTCGGCCTCGCTGGTCGCGTTGCTGCAGCGCATCGACCGCGCCGCGCTGGCGGCGCAACGCCGCATCACGATTCCGTTCCTGCGCGAGTTGCTGCAGGGCGAGAGCGGCTGAGCAGTGGTCCGCACGCTTTGGCTGCGTCCTTCCGCAGGAAGGGGGTCGCGCCGCAGGCGCGGGGGGATGCTGCCATGGGAAGCGAAGTACCAAGAGCCATCCCCCTCAATCCCCCTTCGTTCCGAAGGGGGAAGACAAGCCCGTTGTCGATCTCCCTTCGTTCCGAAGGAGGAAGACAAGCCCGCTGTCGATTTCCCTTCGTTCCGAAGGGGGAAGACAAGCCCGTTGTCGATTTCCCGTCGTTTCGAAGGGGGACGGCCAAGCTGCCCCGTCAACCCTGCTCGCCAAGCAGCGCAGCGAGCTCGGCAAGACGCTGCGGGGTGCCGACGTCGGTCCAGAAGCCGCGATGGTGTTGCCATGCCACGTCTCCGCGCGTGATCGCCGCGCGCAGCAGTGGCGTCAGCGAAAAACGCGGAGGCGTCGCGCGTGCGCCCGGCGTGTCGCCGATGACGGCCTGCCAGTCGGCGAGGATCTGCGGTCGATACACGCCGATGCCGGCGAAGGTGAGGGCAAAATCGCAGCCCGTCGAATCGGCGCGTGGCAGCAATACGCCGCGAAGATCGATGCCGAAATCGCCTTGCGGGTGTTGCGGCGGGTTGTCGACCAGCACCAGTTCGGCCACGCCGCGTGGTTCCGCCGGCAGCTCGGCGAAATCGTAGTCGGTGTAGGTGTCGCCATTGACGGCAATGAACGGTGCGTCGCCGAGCAGGCGTTGCGCGTGCAGCATGCCGCCGCCGGTTTCAAGCGGCAGCGTGCCTTCGCGGCTGTATTCGATGCGCACTCCGTAACGCGAGCCGTCGCCCAGCGTCGTGGGGAATTGTTCCGCCAGATGCGCGATGTTGATGACGACGTCGCGCACGCCGGTCGCCGCGAGCCGTTCGAGATGCCATTCGATCAGGCGCTTGCCACCCGCGGCCAGCAAGGGTTTGGGAGTGGTGTCGGTCAACGGGCGCATGCGCTCACCGAGGCCGGCCGCGAAGATCAGCGCCTTCATGCGGCGGGTTTCGTCAGGTCGCGATCGCCGACCCAGCGTTCGAGCAAGGCCAGGAAATCGTGCAGTTCCGGATAGCGCGAGGCCACGCTGCGCACGTAGTTCCACACCCGCGGCAAATCGCCGAGGTAGCCGCGCTTGCCGTCGCGATACCACAGCCGGCAGAAGATGCCGAGCACCTTCAGGTGCCGCTGCAGTCCGGTGAGGTCGAACCAGTGCTGCCAGCGCTCGGCATCGACGCGCGGATCGAGCGCGCCGGCACTGATCAAACGTTGGTGATGCGATTCCGCCCAGCCGCGCACCCGGGCGTCGTCCCAGGTGATGTAGCAATCGCGCAGCAGGGAGGCAAGGTCGTAGGTGATCGGGCCGCGCACCGCGTCCTGCAGGTCGACGATGCCCGGGTTGTGTTGCGGAACGAGCATCAGGTTGCGGCTGTGGAAGTCGCGGTGCACGAACACTTGCGGTTGGTGCGTCGCGTTGTCGATCAACAGCCGGAACGCGACTTCGATGACGTCCCATTCCTCGCAGGCGATGGCGACGCCGAGGTGGCGCTGCAGGAACCAGGTCGGCAACAGTTCCAACTCGGTGGTCAGCAGGGTTTCGTCGTAGCGGGGCAGGCCGGTCGGATCGACGCGGGTCTGGATCGTCGCCAGGGCATCCAGTGCATCGCCGTAAAGGGCGTCGGCGTTGGCGTCGTTCACTTCGGACAGATACAAACGCGAGCCGAGGTCCGACAGCAACAGGAAGCCGCGGGCGAGATCCTCGGCCAGCACTTGCGGTGCATTGAGTCCCGCGGCCCGCAGCCGCGCCGCCACGTCCAGCCACGGTGCGATGACCTGCGGCATGCCGGCGGCGTCCATCAGCATCGCGCTGCCGGCGGTGGACGACACCCGCCAGTAGCTGCGCGCGCTGGCGTCGGCCGCGACGGCCGTGATGGTTGCGCTGTCATCGCCGGTTGCTGCGCGCGCGAAGGCGAGCTGCGCACTGTTGCGTTCGGCATCGGCGACGGGGGCTGGCTGCGGCGGGTTCATGGCGTGCCGAGTATAGGTGTTGGCATGCCGTGATTACGCAGCGTGCCTTCGCTGCGTGAGGGCGATTGGGCTATCCTTGCCGTTTCATTGCGTGGCGCGG
>DASSRT010000175.1:0-2463 GCA_035701705.1 Rhodanobacteraceae bacterium | reverse complement strand
TATTGCCGGATCAGCCCATTGGTGTTCTCGTTGGTGCCACGTTCCCATGAGTGGTGTGGGTTAGCGAAGTAGAAGCGTACGCCGGTCTGTGCCTCGATCCGGTCATAGTCATGGAACTCGGTGCCGTTGTCGGCGGTGATGGTCTGAAATCGCTCTGCATGCTTGCGGATCAGCCATATGGCACGTTCGGTCAGCTCGTTTTTGCTGCGATCGCGCAGCTTGCCGATCAAGGTATAGCCGGTCTTGCGCTCGACCAGGGTGACGATGCAGTCCTTGCTGCCGGTGCCCATCACGGTATCGATTTCCCAGTGGCCGATCTCGTTGCGGTCCTCGACGCTCGGGGGTCGTTCGCTGATGTGCCGTTTGCCGGCCAGGCGGCCGCGGCTGTCGTAGCGGCCATAGCGCTTTCGCCGTTGTTTGCCGGCACAGCGCAGGTACTCATGGAGCCGTCCGCCGCGCCGTTTGTTGCGCCAGATGTGCTGATAGATGGTCTCGTGGCTGATCGAGAGCATCTGGTGGCGTCGCAGATAGCCGGCAATCTGCTCAGGGCTCCACAGGTGCGGTAGCAGTCCTTCGACCAGACCGAATGCGTCGGGTCCGAAGCGCCGGTTGCGACGGGAGCGCGAACGCCGGCCGCGCGTGCGTCGATCGGCCTTGCTCGGTCGGTACGCACCATCGTTACAGCCGTTGCGGCGTAGCTCGCGCGAGATGCTGCTGGGGTGGCGCCCGAGCTCACGCGCAATCCGGGCAGCGCTGAACCCTTGCGTTCGCAGCGCAGCGAGCATATACCTCTCTCCAGAGGTGATCTGGCGATACGTCATGGCGATGGCTCTCTTCTTGCCGGAAAAGGTTCATCGCCAGTGTCCCAGATCGCCTCGCTATGATTCGAGGCGGGACGCTGTGCACTTAGTTGTTGAATTCGCCGCAGCTAACAACTCCGTAAGAGACTTCCCGTCAACTCGGCCAACATAATGCTGTTGCCTTGAGCTTCGAGGCTTTTGCTGTTTGATCTGTTGTACTCGACGCTGCTTGCTGCAGGTCAGTGCGAGGGGTTGCGACGATTGTCAGACTGCATTTCCGTAAACGGTCTTGTTGAGTCGTTGCTGCTGACTCGGACCGGGGTATAAACCGCACCCGGCGGCCTCGTTCATTCATCGGTGTCGCCGGTGTCCGGGGATCAGCCGGAACACCTGGATGGCGGCCGCATAGTTAGTCAGGTTTTCGCCGGGCGGGTCTGACCCGTTGCTACCGTGTCGCGCTGACGGTGAAGCAAAACGCTTTGTCAGGCTGCCGCTTGCCTCCGTTGCATGGGGTGGCGTACGAAGGCGGTGGGATCGTAGTCGACGTCGTGCGCAAGCATGGCCCAGATTTGCCGGGCATGCTTGTTGGCGATGGCGACGATGACCTTGCCGAAGGGCATGCGGCAGGCGAGCGAACGGATCCACAACTGCTCGGGCGTGGCCTTGTCCGTGCTCACCCGCTTGGCGCGTTCGAGACTGCTGCGTGCGCCCTGGATCAGCAGGGTGCGCAGGTAGGCGTCACCGCGGCAACTGATCTTGCCCAGTCGCGCGCGTCCGCCGCTGGAGTGCTGGCTGGGCACCAGCCCGATCCATGCGGCAAGCTGGCGTCCATTCTTGAATTCGCGAGCGTTGCCGACACTGGCGACCATGGCATCGGCCGTGAGCGGACCGATGCCGACCGGCTCGCACAGACGTATGCACCGGGCGTCCAGCCGCGCGTGGGCTTCGATGCGCCGCTCGCAGGCAGTCATGGCGGTGGTCACGCGTTTCCAGTGTTCGCTCAGCCCGCGCAGCAGTTCCTTGAACTCGGCCGGCAGCTCGGGATGCGCGCCCAGATCAGCCAGCGTGCGACGCAGGGCGCCATCGCTCTTGCTGACCACGATGCCGAATTCGGCCAAGAGGCCGCGCAGCCGATTGCCGATCGCCCGGCCTTCGGTCTTGTAGCCTTCGCGCACCCGGTGCCAAGCCAATCGCGCCTGCTGGTCGATGTTCTTGACCGGCACGAAACGCATGTTGCCTTGCCGCGCCGCGGTGGCGATCGCTTCGGCATCGTTGGGGTCGTTCTTGGCCAGCGGGTTCTTGCGGAACGGCCGCACGAACTGGGCCGCCATCAGGCGCGGCACCAGACCGTGTTCAAGGCAACGCCGCGCCCAGTGATGCGCACCGCTGCAAGCTTCCATTGCCACCACCGTGCCGGCCGGCAACTGCACCAGGTACAGGGCGAACGCATCGCGCCTGAGATCCCGCCGCCGCACCACCCGACCGGCGCCATCCACCTCGCACACCGCGAACGCGCACTTTGCCAAGTCCACACCGAGGGATATAGTGCCCATGGAGACTTCCTCCTCTGCTGACGGTTACGACCATCATGGCCCTCGAGGCCGAATGACGAGGAAGTCTCTTTTTACTCATTCCAGCGGACGCCGGTCAGTCGCTTTCGCTC
>DASSRT010000174.1:0-9913 GCA_035701705.1 Rhodanobacteraceae bacterium | reverse complement strand
AGGCGTTCGCGGAAACGGTCGTAGCGCTTGCCGCCGTCGCCGGTGGAGATCATCCCGGCCTGTTCCAGCAGCTTGTTGCGCGCGTCACTGGTACCGAGCTGGCGTTTCAATGCATCCCAGCCGCCCGGCGCCCAGCCGATCCGGAAACGTTCGATGATCTGCGGATCCAGCCCGCGCCGCTTGCAATACGCGCGCGCCGGATCGCTCTTCGGCAACTGCTGCTGATAAAAGACCGCCGCGCCGTCCAGCAGCGCGTACAGGTCGGTGTGGTCGTCGCGCGGCCGTTGCGGGCCGCCCTCGTGCGGCACCGTGATGCCGACCGTCTGCGCCAGTTCCTCGACTGCATCGGGGAATTCCAGCCGGTCGTACTCCATCAGGAACTTGATCGCGCTGCCGTGCGCGCCGCATCCGAAGCAGTGGTAGAACTGCTTGGCCGGGCTGACGTAGAACGAGGGCGTGCGCTCGTCGTGGAACGGGCAGCAGGCCGTCCACTCGCGGCCCGCGCGTTTCAGCGGCACGCGTTGCTGCACCACGTCGACGATGTCGATGCGGGTCAGCAGTTCGTCGATGAAACGTTCGGGGATCAGGCCGGGCATGTTGTCCTGGGGAATCTCTGGTTTTGGTGGTCATCCCGGAATACTCGCGCCATCCCTGGCGTTCGCGTTACGCGCCGCCTTCGGCGTTCGCGTTTGCAATTCCCGGATCAAGTCCGGGACAGGCTCTGCAAACGCAGTCGCGACGAGATATCCGGGACCCAGCGCCTTTGCTTCTCAAAGAATTGCTCAAAAGTCACGGGGCCCCGGCTTGCGCCGGGATGACGAACAACGGGGTTGACCAGAAGTTCCCTAGCATGCCACGCGCGGGCATCGTTGCGGCGGCATCGGGGCTGGGCCGGGCCGTCTGTGGTAAATTGTGTGTTCGCAGCGGTGCGGCCGATCGCGCCCGGTGCGTCGCCCGATGTGCGCAGGGACCCTTGCTGCCATCGCGGCCGCGTCGACCGGGTTATCGCGGTCTGCCGGCACAAGCCGGCGCTTTCGAACCGGCCGGATGGATAGGGGCCGCACATGCCAGGGAAAATCGGGTAAATGCACGCATTGCATTTGATTGTCTGGGGAGGGGCCGCATTCGTGCTTGCGGCGGCCGTGGTATGGCTGCTGATTCCCCTTGCCGTGCGCTTCGGCTTCGTTGACCAACCTGCGGGACGCAAGGATCACGCCATTCCAACGCCGGTCACCGGCGGCCTCGGCATGCTGGTGGCGGTGCTGGTCTGTGGCGCCTTCATGTTCGATGAACTCGGCCGCGGTTCGCTGGGTTTCGCGCTGGCCGCGTCGATGCTGGTGGTGATGGGCCTGCTGGATGACCGCTACGACCTGCCGTGGTGGTCGCGGATGGCGATCCAGATTGCTGCCGCGCTGGTGCTGATCTACGTCGGCGATGTCCGCATCGACCGGCTCGGCAGCATGTTCGGCCCGGACATTCCCAGCATGGGCGTGTGGTCGGTGCCGTTCACGGTGTTCGCGATCGTCGGCGCGATCAATGCCGTCAACATGGTCGATGGTGCCGACGGCCTCGCCGGTTCGTTGGTGCTGGCGGGCCTGGTGATGCTGGGCATCGAGGCGATCTGGGCCGGCAACGCGTCGGTGTACCGGTACGTCCCCATCCTGATTGGCGCGGTGGCGGGTTTCCTGTTGTTCAACCTGCGCTGGCCGCGTCGGGCACGAGCCCGAATCTTCATGGGCAATTCCGGCAGCGCCTTCCTGGGCCTGGTCGTCGCCTGCTTCGTATGCCGCTTGACCCAGGCACCGCAGGACCCGGTCGATCCGGTGCTGGCGCTGTGGCTGCTGCCGGTGCCGCTGATCGACTGCCTGGTGCTGATGCTGCGCCGTGTACGCCATGGCCATTCGCCGTTCTCGGGCGACCACAACCACGTCCACTACCTGATGCGCGAGGCCGGTTTCGGGCCGACCCGCTCGGCGCTGGTGCTGGTGGTGTTCAGCTTCGCGTGTTGGGGGGCGGTGACGCTCGCCCTGAGCATGGGTGCGCAACCGGTCGTGTGTTTCGCGGCGTTCGTCGTAGTGTGCCTGCTGTGGTACTGGACGACCTCGCGGCGTACACGTGCGGTCAACCTGTTCCGCATCGTGCGCGTGCTGTCGGGTGGACGCGCGCTGCCGGTCGCGAATCCGGTCGGCACCGAAGCGCCGTAACGCCCCGCGCTTCACGCCAACGCGCGGGACACTTCCCGCAGCTTGCCGTCTTCCAGGCGCAGCACCCGGTCGGCGATCGCAAGGCTGGCGGGGCGGTGGGTGATCAGCAGCACGCTGCGGCTGCGCAGCATATCGTGGCAGGCGGCGACGAATGCGCCTTCGGCGTCCGGATCGAACATCGCCGTGGCCTCGTCCAGCACCAGCACGGAAGGGTCCTTCAGCAACGCGCGCGCCAAGGCGATGCGCTGGCGTTGGCCACCCGAAAGACGAATGCCGCGATCGCCGATCTCGGTGTCATAACCGTCCGGCAGCTCGACCACGAACTCGTGCGCACGCGCGAGCCGGGCGGCGGCTTCGATTTCCGCGTGGCTGGCGTCGCGTCGCCCGAAGGCGATGTTGGCTTCCACACTGCCGTTGAACAGCAGCACGTTCTGCGGCACCACGCCGATGTGGCCACGCAGCGCGCGCAGTTTGAACTCGCGCAGGTCGTGGCCATCGAGGCGGATACTGCCCGCATCCGGATCGATGAAGCGCATCAGCAGGTGTGCAAGCGTGCTCTTGCCGGCGCCGTTGACGCCGGTGATCGCCACGGTTTCGCCGGCGTGCAGGTGCAGGTCCAGTTGCTCGAACAACGGCGGCCGGCCGGGATAGGCGAAGCGCACGCCCTCGAACACGATGTCGCCGCGCACGGCTTCGGGTGCGAAGTCGCCATCGGCGGGCTCCGGTTGTTCGCGGAACGCCGCCAGCAACCGCTGCGCGCCGCCCATCGCGGTGTGGACGCTGCCGTAAAGGCCTGCCAGCGAGCTGATCGGCTGGATCAGCAGCAGTCCGTAGAACAGCAGGCTCACCAGGCCGTCGATGGCGAGGCGACCGGACGCAACCTCGCGGCTGGCCAGCCACAGCATCGCCAGCACCGCCGCCGCCGCGACCACCCGCACGGTGGGGCCGATCAACGCGTTGGCGCGGGCGAGGGTGACGTTGAGGTCGCGCAGGCCGCGGGTCTGGGTGGCGAACTGGCTTGAGTCTTCCGGTTCGCGCGTGAAGGCCTTGACCACCGGCAGCATCGCCAGGCTCTGTTCGGCCAGCGCGTGCTTGCTGGCGTAGGCCTGGATCATCTCGTTGCCGAGCGGACGCAACCGCCGCCCGGCAAGCCGCATGCCGATGAACATTGCCGGCAGCAGCACCGCGGCGCCCAATGCGAACCAGGGTTCGATCCGCAGCATCAGCAGCAGTGCGCCCACGCAGGTCAGCAGCAGCGGCAGCAGCGGCGTCAGCGAATGCGTCACGAAATTGCCGAGCTGTTCGACGTCGCGCGTCAAGAGTGAAAGCACGTCGCCGTGGCGGCGGCCCTGGTGCCATGCCAACGGCAATGACTGCAGGTGGTCGAAGGCGCGGGTGCCGAGGTTGGCGATGAGATCCTGCGTGATCGTCGCCATGCGCACGCTGACGAGATAGCCCAGCACGCCTTGCACGACGATCACCGCGAACCAGCCGAGCAGCAGATCCAGCACGCTCCGGTGGTGCAGCAGGGCGAAGGTGAAGCGTCCCGCCAGCCATGGATTGACCAGCGCCAGCGCGCTTTGCGCCAGCATCAACACCAGGGTTGCGCCCAGCGCCCACCGATACGGCCGCAGCAGTCCGAGCAGGAACCCGTAACCGGGTGCCTGCGTGGCGGCCACGGCCGTCGGCGCGGAGGTCGCTGTCGTCGTGCCGGCTTTCATGCGTCGCCCGCCAACCCTTCAGGTTCCACGTCTGGCCTCGCCACAGCACGCCGCATCAGACACCGGTGCGTGTGCGCAGGCGGTCGGCAATGCCGCCATTGTGCTGGAGTTTGCCGGTGATTCATTCCGGCGGATTCCAGTGCAGCAGGCTGTACGTTGCCGCGCCGTCGACCGTTTCATCGAACAGGTGGCCATCGCATTCGATCCATGCGTGACCTTCGACGGCGGCTTGTCCGGGGCGCACCCCCATGCGCAGTTGCGGCTTCAGTCCCTCTGCGCGCATCCACCACCACAAGGTCAGGCTGCGCGCGAGGCATCGCGTCGCGGGCATGCGCGTCGAAACCCGCTGCAGCGCGCGCGCGCGACTTTGCCAGGGTTCCGGCGACGTGATCCGACGTGGCGGCGGCGCTGCGCGGCGCGCGAGCGTCCGCTGCGTTCGCGCCGTTCCGAGCATAGCCAGCAACAGCCGCACGCCCAGCAATCGCCACGCCGCCGGCCACAGCGCGCGGCGATCGGGCGATGGCATTGCACGCCAGCGAGCCAGCAGGGTCACGTCCATTGCACCAACGATTCGCGATCAACGCCAAGGGTAGCGTGCCGCGCTGCTGCTCGCGCATGCTGGCGCGCGCAGGCGTGCGGGTGGGCCGATTCTGTTATGTTGCCTACCCCACCCATCGGGGCCGGTGCCACCGAATGCTCACTGCAAATCTCGCCAAACAGCTGCAACAAAGCGACTACAGCTTTACCACGCTGCCCGATGGCAGTGCGGTGATGTTGGATCTGCATGGCGAGAGCGTGTTGACCTTCAACGGCACCGCCGCGTTCATGCTGGCGTGCCTGCGTGAGGGTGACGGCGAAGCCGCGATCGCCGAGAAAGTGATGCGGAAGTACGCCGTCGATGCGGCCACCGTCGAGGCCGATGTCACCGACTTCGTGGTTGAGCTTGCGCAGGCGGTGGGGCTTGGCGCGGAAGACTGAGCCGGGCATTATTTTTGCAGGAGCGCCAGAAGGCGCGATGCGTGGTGGCCGTAGGATTTTCGCAGGAGCGCCGGAAGGCGCGATACGTGTTGCAAAAATGCGGCACGCCGGTCGCGGCTTCCGCCGCTCCTACGGGTGAACGGGGACAAGCTTTTGCAGGAGCGCCGGAAGGCGCGATGCATGTTGCAAGAATGTGGCACGTCGGTCGCGGCTTCCGTCGCTCCTAGGGGTGAACGGGGACGCGCTTTCGTAGGAGCGCCGGAAGGCGCGACAAACGCGTCACGTCGCCGGGTTGACGAGCTGGGGGCGATCAGGGTTGCCCCAGCAGGCGCTGCCAGGCGCCTGCCGGATCAAGCACGATGTCCTGCCCGGTCTCGATGCGCGCCGTCGGCAGGCCGGTCACCAGCCGGGTCATCAGCGGCAGCAGCCGATCACGCTCGAACGGCAACGCCGGGCCCAGCAGCAGCGGCTGGATCGCGGCGACCACCGCGGCGTAGCACTCGGCCTGGCCGATCGGGGCCAGCGTCGAAGTTTCGCCGCGCCCGTGGCGCGGCCGGGCGATCACCCAGACGCGATCGATGCTGGCGTGATCGGGAAAGCGCGCATCGCCTGCGGTGATCTGCAAGTAGGCGCGATTGCCGCTGCGATTTTGCGACCACGGTTCCGCGTGCCCATCCAGCAGTGCGTGCGCCGCCCACGATCGCCGCAACGACAGGAAGTTGCGGATGCGCTCCCCGACGGGCTGGCCCGCGACCAATCCGGCGAGCAGGAAGTCGTCGCTGATGATCGCGCCGCCCGCCGCCAGTGCGCTGGCGGCAAGCACCGATTTGCCGGCCGCGCGTTGGCCCACCACCAACACGCCGGTGTCACGGACGCGCAACAGTGCCCCGTGCACGCAGGCGAGGCCGTGGCGTGCCCATTGCTGGGCGAAGGCGAAACCCAGCGCGGCAGGAATCTTCAGCGGATCGCGTTCGCGGTGACTCGGCAGGATCTGTGCGATCGCGTCCGCATTGCTGGCGCAGCGCACGCAGCTGTCGCCGAAGTCTCGCTCGAAGGTTGGGGCGGATTCGTCTGCGGGATTTTCTGCAGGGGGAGCAATACCGAACCGGATCGGTCCGGCCCGCTGCAGTTCATCCCAGCCCGGGCGCGCGGACCCGCCGAGGAACAAGGCATACAGCGGCAACGCCGCGTCAGCGGCATTCACATGCACCTTGCCGTCGAACACGCTCGCGCACAGGTGGTCAGCGTGGACGATCATCGATCAGTCTGGCTGCTCAGGCGGAGACTTTCATGCGTGTTCACGCGCTTCGGAATGTCGAGGCCGCACATGAAAACGCCAAGGCAGGTGACTGACTTGGCGTTCCGGAAAACCGAATGTGGCGGACAGTCAGAACGACAGCTGCAGGTTGCCCCAACACACGCTGGCTGCCCCCACGTTTGTGAACCCGGCTGTAAACAGGGGGAAGGTGATCACGCGAACGTCTATTTCACTCGGCACGCTGCCGCCGTTGAGGTCGGCGAGATTCACCAGCCCTTGATAGGAAGCCATGCCGAACAGGTTTTGCGGGTTGTCGCTGCCGTACTGGGTGTACGCATAGCCTGCCTGGACGACGGTCCAGGTACTGCCAGAGCTTGGCTTGACTTCCAGCTCGCCGACGATTGCACCCGCTCCCGCCGGGCCACCCGTCAGGTAGCCTTCAAAATCTGCATGCAGCGAGATGTGGGTCGAGCCCAGCGGTACTGGAATGCTGGTCGCGTTGATGTACGTGTACGGACTTCCCGGCGAGGCCGACGCGACTGACTGGCATGCCGGGTACGCCGCGCCTTGCCAAAGGAATCGTTGGCCGGCGGGCGGCGCCACTTCGACAGGCGTCGGGCTTGCGATCTCCGGCGTCACTTCCAGCGGCGTCGCCAGGCTGCGCACACCCCATCGCTGGCGGGCGGCGGCGGGCTGGACCATGTTGCATTGGGTCCTGCTGCACTGGATGTCCGGAAGCTGGCTACCGAGCACCCGGTTGCCGCGCAGGGCAACTTGCCCGCTGGCGGCAAACGCCAGGCACGAACTTGCTGCCAGTACAGCTGCGATGGCAGCTGTGAGCCAATTGCGATGCTTCATTGTTGCGCCCCTGATTGAGTTGACCACGGTGAGTCGTCGCGTGGTTACGCTGGACCCGAATTGTCCTGACGTTGTGTCTGTATGCTTGACCCCGGTCGCATCGGGGCGATAGACCATGCATACACTTGGTCTATCGTTGAATTCCGGAGATCCGGTCAGCTTCCGTGTTGGCTGATTGTGAAGTTTGATTGGTCAAGTTGGGATCCGGCCGTCCCGGCGATCACGCCGGCCAGATCCATCCGCGTGATGACCGGCGGCGCATATTCCGCGCGCGCCGCGCCTGACAAGCCCGATCGATCGTCGCCTAGGTTGCTGATTGCGTCGTCCGTTGCCTTTTGCATGTCCATCACTCGTCCCTTACTTTGTGGTGCTCACGCCATCCAGTATAACTCGCGCCGCCAGCGTAGACTCGTGCTGCGGCACTGTCAACTGCGTCACAGTTTGCCCGGGGCGGCTGCAACAACCCGGCCACCGCGGCATCGAAGGCGACTTTCCGGGTCGGGACGGCTGCCACATCGGGAGCGCGGGCCTGCATGTACCGGCGTGCGCAGTACTTGTATCGGTAATCGCGGTCGCGCGCCTCGGCGACGGGATCGAGCCGGCTCCAGAACGGGCCACGAAAAAACGGCACGTCCGTCATCAGCCCGTGGCCGGTGGCCGCGACCGCGGCGGTTTCGTAGCCGCAGCCTGTGGCCAGCGCCAGACGCGTGCTGATCCTGAGTGCGGCGAGGCTGGATGCAGGCAGGTGGTAATCCTTGATGCTGCGGCACAGCTGGCGCTGGCCGCGGCGACCGAGCACCGCGACGGCGAGCGCCTTGGCTTCCTCGCGCCCGTTCCGCGGGTGGCGCAGATACCGGATCAGGTCGAGGCGCTGCAGCCGGCCCGCCAGCGGCAGGCCGAGCACGTCGGCGAGGTTGAAGTCGAACAATTCGTCGCCGCCGTGACCGGTCAGCATGATTTCGGCGCCGCGTTGTCGCGCTGCGTCCCTGCACAGCGCGGTCATGAAACTGGTGGGGAAGGGCGGCGCGGGCAGGGTCAGGCACGCTTCCCACGCGCGCCGGACGTTGTCGCGGGTCGCTTCGATTCCCACCCATTCAAAGCCGGACCGTTCGACCACGGGCCGGATGACGTCGGACTCGTCGCAGTCGAAGCCGGGGAACAGCACGCTGGTGCACAGCACCTGGTCCCGGTGCAGGATGCCCTCGCGCACGGCGTCCATCAGTCCTGCCAGCAAGGTGCGCGAATCCACCCCGCCGCTCAGGTGCAGCGCGACCTTGCGGTTGCCGTAGCTAGCGAATAGCGCGCGCAGTCCGTCCGTCAGAAGGCCGACGGGATCGGAGTAACTGGCCGCGTCGGCATCCGCCGCCAGCAGGCACGCAATCCGCGGCGCCCCTTCATGGGCGGCAATCTGGTAGCGCGTTCCGGCGAAGCAGCGTTGCACGCCCTCGTAGAACGAACCCTCTGGATGCAACGCGAAATGCGCACACCATTCTTGCCGGTCGCGCTCGCTGAAGCGCACCGGCCCCAGCCGCTCCGCGACCGCAGTGCGCGAGTCGGCGATCACCAGTCGCGATTCGGCGGTGCCGAAGAACAACGATGCGAAGCCGTCCAGCGAGCGACCGAAGTGGAGCGTTTCGGTGGTTTCGTCGAAGGCGAGGAATGCGACCGGGCGCAGGTCTTCCAGTTTCTCCAACACGGTCGCGAGCGGGAGCGCGGGCGCGGGCGCCTGCGAGAGCAGCTCGCGCAAGCCCGTGAAGATCGCCAGCCCCGTCGGTGAGGCCGCGTACAGCCACCAGCCGCGACCGCGCACGAACGCACAGCGCTCGTCGAGTCGATAGCGGATCGAATATCGATTGCCTGGCCGGCGAGTACCGGAAAATTCCAGGTGTGTGACCGCCGCGTCGCTGGGCGACGCGGCCGGCGGCACGCCGGGTTCGCCAGGACCGGCGTGCGCGGTACGTTCCAAAATGATCATGCCGCCAATTGTCCATGGAATCAGGCGCGGGTGCCGAACCGGGTCGCGGCTTCCGCCGCTCCTACAGTGGGGCTTGGCGGCACTTACCATTGGCCGCCATGTACGCCCTGTCCAAACTCGTGATCGCATTCGTCACCCCGTTCGGCACATGCCTGGTACTCGTGGTGCTGGGCTGGTTGCTGGCACGGCGCTGGCGGCGCAGCGGACGCACGCTGATGGCGATCGGTGCGCTGTGGCTGCTGCTGTGGTCGCTGCCGTGGCCGGCGTTCTGGCTGTGCCGCAGCCTCGAAGCGCAAACACCGCAGCGCTTGGCGGGCGCGTATCCAGCGCGGGACGCCATCATCCTGCTGGGTGGCGGCATGCAGGGCATTCGCAGCGGGTGGATCGATCGCCCGGAGGCCGGCAATGGCGCGGCCGATCGCGTGTGGTTCGCCGCGCAGCTGTACAAGGCGGGCCGCGCGCCATGGATCATCGTGTCGGCGGGTGGCGATCCTGCGGATGGCCAGATCGAAGCCGAGGCGATGGCGACCTTGCTGGTTGACCTTGGCGTGCCGAAGTCCGCGTTGCTGCTGGATACGCAAAGCCGCAACACTTGGCAGAACGCGCTCTACAGCGAAGACGTGATGCATTCGCATCATTTGACGACGGTGTTGCTGGTCACTTCGGCGTTGCACATGCCGCGTGCATTGGCGACGTTCCGGAAGCGCGGGATCGAGGTGATCCCGGCGCCGGCCGATTTTGACGGTCCACCCGCGGGTGCGTGGCCGCAGCGCTGGTTGCCCAATGCCGATGCGTTGCAGAAGAGCAGCAATGCGATCAAGGAATACGTGGGGCGTTGGGGGTACCGGTTGCTAGGCAAGGCTTGAGTCGCGGCTGCCGCCGCTCTTGCTGAAATGGGTCGCGGCTTCCGCCGCTCCTA
>DASSRT010000173.1:0-23325 GCA_035701705.1 Rhodanobacteraceae bacterium | reverse complement strand
AGAGTCGCCTTTCGTTGGGTGGGCCTTACCAGCACCCGCCCCTGGGCTCGAAAGGCGACTCTGACCCCGGTTTTCCCACTGCTTGCGCAGCATCTTCAATTCGGATTCGGAAAACGCTCCGTCTTCGATCGCCGAGAGCATGTTGCCGACCGAGATTTCATTGTCGATATCGGCGCCGGCGGCGAGCTGTTGCGGGTCCCGGGTCCCGGGTCCAGGGTCCCGTTCGTCGCGCGCGTGCTTCGCCCGCGTCACCACATCCTCGATCATCTGCACCAGCCCCATGTGCATGCCGTCGTTGGGGTGGTAGATGCGCTCGACGCCGTAGTCCTGCAGTTCCTTGATTTCTTCCGGCGTGATGGTGCCGCCGCCGCCGCCGAACACGCGGATGTGGCCGGCGCCGCGTTCCTTCAACATGTCGACCATGTACTTGAAGTACTCGACGTGGCCGCCCTGGTAGCTGGACAGTGCGATGCCGTCGGCGTCTTCCTGCAGCGCCGCGCGCACGACGTCTTCGACCGAGCGGTTGTGGCCGAGGTGGATCACCTCGGCGCCCTGCGACTGGATGATGCGTCGCATGATGTTGATGGCAGCGTCGTGCCCGTCGAACAGGCTGGCGGCGGTGACGAATCGCAGCGGCGTGGCGTCGGCCGGGGCTGCGCTGGAAGCGGCTTCAATGGCGGTCTGGTTCATCCCGGCATTCTAACGCGCGCTGGATCCCAAACCCGACGCGATCTGAATGAACGATCGGTGAAACCGCCGTGATGTTGCAATTCGTGGTTATTCTCGGGTCGAGGCCAAGATTCGGCCAGTCACCACGGAGGTGTATCGTGCAAACACGCAAACTCGCATTGCTTGCCGCGCTCGCCATTGCCGGGGGCGCCACCGCAGCTTTCACGCCGACAGCTTCGGCGCAGGTCAGTATCGGCATCAGCATCGGCACGCCACCGCCACCGCTGCGTTATGAAGTGGTGCCCGCGCCTCGTGCGGGTTACATCTGGGCTCCGGGCTACTGGAACTGGAGCGGCGGTCGCTACGTGTGGATCGGCGGCGTCTGGCACCGCGCCCGTCCGGGCTACGTCTATTACCAGCCGCGCTGGGAGCGCGACGGCGACCACTGGAGGATGCGCCGCGCGTACTGGGGCCGCGATCCGCACTGGCGCGGATCGCGCCACGACAACGGTCGCCACAATGGCTGGAACAAGCACGGCCAAGACGACCGTCACCATGGCCACGGCAACAACGACCACCAGCACTGATCGGTCGTCGCGAAACACAGCCCGGCGCTCAAGCGCCGGGCTTTTTGTTGTCGCGAAGCCCCCTCTGGCGCAGCTATCGGTAGCGCCGATGCGCCTACTGGCCACCTTGCCGCACGCAGGCCGCCGTCAAGTCATGGACACGGCTTTGAATCAATCACTTGTGAGTCGTTTCTGAGACGGCGCACAGGTGCGCGCCCGCCTTTGCGTGCTTGTCCGGCTACACTACGCGGCTGCGAACCGGGATAGGGCCACCGAGAAGCCCCGCCAGCGTTCGTTTTTCCAACCGCCGCGCCCCCGGGCGCTTGATGCCACCGCGCGCCGTACGTGCGCAACTGGAGCAATCCCGATGCTTTTCGAAACCATTTCCACCACCGGTCATGAGCAAGTCGTGTTCTGCCACAGCCGGGATGCCGGCCTGAAGGCCATCATCGCGATCCACAACACCGTGCTGGGACCGGCGCTGGGCGGCCTGCGGATGTGGCCGTACAAGACCGAGGAAGAGGCCTTGAACGACGTGCTGCGGCTGTCGCGCGGCATGACCTACAAGAACGCGGTGGCCGGCCTGAATCTCGGCGGCGGCAAGGCGGTGATCATCGGCGATCCGGCCAAGGACAAGTCCGAGGCCTTGTTCCGCTCGCTCGGCCGCTACATCAATTCGTTGAATGGCCGCTACATCACCGCCGAGGACGTCGGCATCGACGTCAACGACATGGAGTACGTCTATCGCGAAACCGAATTCGTGACCGGCGTACACCAGGTGCATGGCGGCTCGGGCGACCCCTCGCCATTCACCGCCTACGGCGCGTTGCAGGGCGTGATGGCGACGCTCAACTACAAGCACGGCAACGAAGACGTCGGCAAGTACAGTTTCGCGGTGCAGGGCGCGGGCCACGTCGGCAGCGAGTTCATCAAGCTGCTGCGCGAACTCGGCGCCAAGGTGTTCGTCACCGACATCCACAAGGATGCGGTGCAGCGTTGCGTCGACGAACTGGGTTGCGAAGCCGTGGGCGTGGACGAGATCTACGACGTCGACTGCGACGTCTACAGCCCGTGCGCGCTCGGCGGCACTGTCAACGAGCAGACCATCGACCGCATCAAGGCGCCAATCATCTGCGGCATCGCCAACAACCAGCTCTCGACCGACGCGATCGGCGACGAGTTGATGAAGCGCGGCGTGGTGTACGCACCCGACTACGCCGTCAACGCCGGTGGCGTGATGAACGTGTCGCTGGAGATCGACGGCTACAACCGCGAACGCGCGATGCGCATGATGCGCAGCATCTACTACAACGTCGGCCGCATCTTCCAGATCGCCGACCGCGACGGCATCCCCACCTACAAGGCGGCCGACCGCATGGCCGAAGAACGCATCAACGCGGTGGGCAAGATCAAGCTGCCGACGATCGGCAACAGCGGGCCGCGGTTCCTGGGCCGGATGCGGGGGCAGTGATGAAGCAGAAAGCCGGGGTCTGAGGGCACTCACCCGAAAGACGCGATGACCACTGTAGGAGCGCCGGAAGGCGCGACCCACGTTGCGACAAGGCGGGTTGCGTGTAGGAGCGCCGGAAGGCGCGACCCACGTTGCGACAAGGCGGGTCATGGCAAGTGTGTATCGCGGCTCCCGCCGCTCCTACCATTGCCGCGATGCCCGCTCGTATCGTGGCAACTGCTTGAGCCGATGAAAGGTTTTGTGGGGAAACCTCATGGTCAGAGTGCATTTTCGAAAGCAACCTGCGATATCGTGATAGCCGGTGCCCGAAAGTGCACCCTGACCCCGGTTTCCCTCTACAAACACAATGGATTCCCGCTTTCGCGGGAGTGACGCCGTGAGGATATCGAATGCGCCCCTTCCAACTCGGTGAAGACATCGACCTGTTGCGCGAAAGCGTGAGCGCTTTCGCGGACAAGGAAATCGCGCCGCGCGCCGATGCGATCGACCGCGAAAACCTGTTTCCGCATGATCTGTGGAAGAAGTTCGGCGACCTCGGTTTGCTCGGCATCACCGTCGCGCCCGAGTACGGCGGCAGCGGCCTGGGTTTCCTCGCGCACCTCGTGGCGATGGAAGAAATCTCGCGCGCATCGGGCTCGGTGGGCCTGTCCTACGGCGCGCACTCCAACCTCTGCGTCAACAACATCTTCCACAACGGCAACCCGGCGCAGCGCCAGAAATACCTGCCGAAGCTGTGCTCGGGCGACTGGGTCGGCGCGCTCGCGATGAGCGAACCCGGCGCGGGTTCCGACGTGGTCGGCTCGATGACCTGCAAGGCCGCGAAGAAGGGCGACCACTGGATCGCCAACGGCAACAAGATGTGGATCACCAACGGCCCCGATGCCGACGTGTTGCTGGTGTACATGCGCACCGCCGACAAGACCGCCGGCAGCCGCTGCATCACCGCCTTCATCGTCGAAAAGGGCATGCCGGGGTTCTCGACCGCACAGAAGCTCGACAAACTCGGCATGCGCGGATCCAACACCTGCGAGCTGGTGTTCGAGAATTGCGAGATTCCCGACGAGAACCGCGTCGGCGAAGTCAACGAAGGCGTGCGCGTGCTGATGAGCGGACTCGACACCGAGCGCCTGGTGCTGTCGGGCGGCCCGATCGGACTGATGCAATCGGCCGTCGACGTCACCCTGCCCTACGTGCGCGAACGCAAGCAGTTCAACGCCCCGATCGGCACCTTCGAAATCATGCAGGCCAAGCTCGCCGACATGTACACCGCGCTGCAATCGGCGCGCGCCTACGCCTACATGGTCGCGCAACAATTCGACGCCGGCACGAAATCGCGCATCGACCCGGCATCCTGCCTGCTGCTGGCCTCGCGCAATGCGGTCCAGGTTGCGCTGGAAGCCATCCAGTCGTTGGGTGGCAACGGCTACATCAACGAATTCCCGACCGGCCGCATCCTGCGCGACGCCAAGCTGTACGAGATCGGCGCCGGCACCAACGAGATCCGGCGCATGCTGATCGGGCGCGAGTTGTTTTACGGGAACACCTGACTCGCCGATGCGCGCGATGTATCCCTTTCCCATCGGGAAAGCCGCCATCCGTGGCACGAGAGCTCCGTGGTGACGCGCAGCGCCGGGTGAGGGTTCGCACGTGCCTGATGCTTCGTAACGCCGTCATCCCGTCGCAAGCCCGCACCAGTCATCCCGGCGCAAGCCGGGATCCATCTTGACGGTTATTCTCAGGGCAACATCCCTGTCATCTTCCGCGCCGTCCCACAGCTCACACAGAGACCCCACCCCCTTCGGCACGAAGGGGGTCGCGCGCCAAGGGCGCGCGGGGGGATGTCGACCCCGCGGTCTTTTTCCCCACCCGTTCGCCAAGGCGATTTCGCTCGCTGGCGCGGAATAAAACCCCCGCCGTCATATCCCGCCGCAGGCCGGGATCCTTCTTGACGGCTGCTCTCAGGGCAACATCCCTGTCCGTTTTCCGCGCCGTCCCACAGCTCACGCAGAGACCCCACCCCCTTCGGCACGAAGGGGGTCGCGCGCCAAGGGCGCGCGGGGGGATGTCGACGCCCCGCCCTCTTCCCCGCTGACACGCCACGGCCGTTTCGCTCGCCGGCGCGAGCGCGCAACGTTCTTGCCAAGTTTCCGCTCGCGCCAAGGGCGCGTGCACTGATCTCGCAAGCACGAGGTTCCGTCGTTTTGTTCCGCTCGCCTCGGCGGCGAGCGGGCTACTTTTGTTTCGGCAAAAGTAGCCAAAACCATTGCGCCCGGCATGCCGGTTTCGGCAACGTCGTGTTGCCGAACCTGCCCTTGGTGCTCGCCGAATGGCGGCCGGGCCGAACTCGGCCATCCCTGGCCTCGGACATACGGCCCTTGCTCCGCCATTCGGCTGCGCGCCGCGGCGGCATGCAAGGGCGCGGAAGAGCTCTGCTTCGTTGTCGGCCATCCATGGCCTCGGCCGAAGCAAGATGAAGCAATGTGCTTCGTCGCGGCTGCGCGCACGATGCGCGCCCAACGGGGCCCCTCGAACACGGCGAGCGGACCGACGGAAATGCCCAAAGGGTGGCCCGCAGGATGCGGGCCAGTTCGCCGTAGGGCCATGGAGGGCCCTTCGGCGAGCCCCGGCGGTCGCGAGCGTACCCGTAGTCCATGGATGGACGCAGGGCGTGTTCGCGGGGTGGCCTTTCTCTTGGTGACTTCTCTTTGGCCACGCAAAGAGAAGTCACGCGCGCCCCCGGGAGGGGCGCGGAACAAGACAGGGACGTCGCTCGATCGCCGCCGACTAAACCGGCAGGACTGCCGGTTTGAACGCCGAAGGCGGCCCGTAGGGCGAGCCACAGGGATGTGGCGAGTAGGCGAGCGGAACCCTCGCGAAAGCGCTGGGCGATGAAAATGTCGAGAAGGCGCAAGCTGCCAAGGCACTGGGTCCCGGCTTATGCCGGGATGACGGCAAATCAAGCTGCCGCCGGGGGGACGGCGGCACTTTCCTGCCGCGCAGCGAGCAGAAGCACGCTCAGCGGCGACGCAGGTCAGCGGCGCACGTAGGCGATCGGATTCACCAGCTTGCCGTCGTGCCAGACTTCCAGATGCACGTGCGGCCCGGTCGAGCGGCCGGTGGAGCCGGCATCGGAAATCGCCTCGCCGCCGTGCACGTACTCACCCACATGCACCAGCAGCTTGCTGTTGTGGGCATAGCGGGTCATGTAACCGTCGCCGTGGTCGATCTCGACCACGTTGCCGTAGCCGGGGCGCACGCCGGCATAAGTGACGACGCCCGCGGCGATTGCGCGCACCGGCTCGCCGAACGGCACGCCGATGTCGAGGCCGGGGTGAAAACTCTCCTTGCCGGTGAACGGATCGATGCGTTCACCGAACGGCGAGGTGATGTAACCCTCGCGCACCGGCATGCCGGTCGGGATCAGGCTGGCCGTGACCGTGCGATTGGTCAGCAACGACTGCAACACGCCCAGCTTGGTCTGCTGGGAATCGAAGCGTTGCGCCAACTGTTCCATGCTGACGGTCAGGTCGAACGGCAGGGCGCGCTCGGGCGGCACGGTCTGTTCCGGACCACCCATCGCCGGCGGCTGGCTGAAGTCGAACTCGGCCGGATCGAGCTTGCCGGCCACCACCAGCCGCTGCCCAAGGGCGTCAAGACGCGCCGAATCGGCTTGCAACTCACCCAGCTTGATCGCCATCCGGCTGATGTCGCGCTGCGCATCGCTGCGCACCTGCGCCAATTCGGCCTTCTGGGCGTTGATTTGCTGGCGCATCGACGAAATCTGCGCAAGGGTGCGGCTGCCGGGGCTGGCGATCCACACCGCGACGGCCGCGCTGGCGGCAATGCACAGGGCCACGCCCAGCGCGAAGCGACGGCACAACCGTTGGTGCGCACACGTGCGCTCCTTCAGCCAGTCGGTTGACGTCACGGACCGCTGCGAGCGCGCCACCAGTATCATGCTCATGTCAATCAACCATCACCGTCATTGAATTTGTCTCCCGTCCAGCCACCGCGCGATACCTGCGGCCCGACGCCTCTGTCGCAATGCGCCCCGGTCGCCGATCTGGCTGCCCGGGCCCGCGATGTTGACCGCTTGAGTCAACGGATTGTTCCCGTGTTGCCTGTACCGCTGCGCGAGCATGTGTGGCATGCCGGCCTGCGCAACGACCGCGTCCTGTTGCTGGTGGAATCGCCCGCCTGGGCCACGCGCGTGCGCATGGACCAGTCCCGAATCCTTGCCGCGATACATTCCCTGGGGTTGGCTGCAACGTCCGTCACCGCCACCGTGGTGCCGCTCCCGATACCGCCTGCGGACTCCGCCACACCATGCACGCTCTCTTCGCGCGCCGCCGAAACCATCCGTGCCGCGGCAACCGCGATTACCGACCCGGAGTTGCGCGCACTGTTCCTCGAGCTTGCCGGTCAATCCACAACCCCGGCGGCCCCGTAAGCACGCAATCCTGCTGGCCGATCCGACCAGCCCACTCACCGGCGGAAGCGAAACCTTATAACACAGGCACGGCCACCTGTGCCGACGAAAGTCAGCATATTGTCACAAAATGTGACTCGTCTGCCACAATTTTGCCAGAATTCGGCCGACGGCCGTTGGTCGGCCGGCGTCTGGCTGGCTGCGAGATGCAGCGTCAGTGGCCCGATGTGAAATTCCGTTCGCCCTGGGCGCAGGCCCGAAAGGGCCGAAATCGAAGGGCAGCTCGCGTTTCGACTCCGCCCGCTGCGCGGGCTACGCTCAACGCGAACGGAAAAGATTCAAATCGCACCACTACCGACGCAACGCGCCGCACGCACCGGCCTCAACCGGTGCATCACGAACAGGGTTGCGATCAGACGGCTTGCGCAGGATGCGCGTAGGAAATCGGTGCCAGCGCCGGATCGTCGAAGGTGACTTCTTCCCACGCCGACTTGTCGGCAATCATCGCGCGCAACAAGCGGTTGTTCAACTCGTGGCCCGACTTGTGGCCAAAGAACGCGCCGATCAGGCTGTGGCCGAGCAGGTACAGGTCGCCGATGGCATCGAGGATCTTGTGCTTGACGAATTCGTCCTCGTAACGCAGTCCGTCCTCGTTCAGCACCCGGTAGTCGTCCAGCACGATGGCGTTGTCCATCGAACCGCCGAGCGCCAGGTTCTTTTCGCGCAGCATCTCGATGTCGCGCATGAATCCGAAGGTGCGCGCGCGGCTGACTTCCTTGACGAACGAGGTGGTGGAGAAGTCGATCTCGGCGCGCGAGGCGCGACGCGAGAAAATCGGGTGCTGGAATTCAATCGAGAAACCGACCTTGAAGCCGTCGAAGGGCTCGAACTGCGCCCACTTGTCGCCCTCTTCGACCTTGATGGGCTTCTTGATGCGGATGAAACGCTTCGGCGCGGCCTGTTCCTCGATGCCCGCCGATTGCAGCAGGAACACGAACGGGCCTGCGCTGCCATCCATGATCGGCACTTCGGGCGCGGACAAATCCACATAGGCGTTGTCGATGCCGAGGCCCGCCATCGCCGACAACAGATGCTCGACGGTCGACACGCGCACGTCGCCGTTGGCCAAGGTGGTGGACAAGCGGGTATCACCCACGAACTCGCAACGCGACGGAATCGAAACCGGTTCCGGCAAATCGGTACGGCGGAACACGATGCCGGAGTTGACCGCGGCAGGACGCAAGGTCATGTAGACCTTTTCCCCCGTGTGCAGGCCGACGCCCGTCGCGCGGATCACGTTCTTGAGCGTGCGCTGCTTGATCATTTTTCGTTGGAATCCTGTTAGGACAACGCTAAAAACGGGGCGATCCTACCACGGTTGACCTTTCGAATAAAGTGGACTGACGCGTTCAGTTTACCCCTGTCCATCGGGACGACGCTGATTCAGCGCTGCATCCCCCCGGCCTGGCCCGCCCGGCCAATGCGGGCCACGGTTATTGGAGACAGCCTGCCACAAGACAAGTTCCGCTGGATTGATGGCCGCCGCCATCGGTGCTGCAGCGCCGGGGACGGAGTCCGGCGCTACGGCACCGATGGTTGCGGCCAACGCGGCCGACTGGCTGGGTCGCAGCCTGCGAATCCCTTCGGTGCTGCGGCCAGCCGTGCGGACGGGTGCCGGGCATCCCGCCGGCCTCCGCGCACGCGGCCTGCCATCAATCATTCAATCGGCTTGCCTCCGCAGGAACGCAGGAATGTCCAGGTAGTCCGGCATGCCGGCCCGGGCCGGCGCAGCATTGGCGTCTGCCGTTGGCGCAACCGCCGGTGCGGGAGACCGCAGCGGAGCCCTGACGGTCGCCGGTTGGTGCGCGTAACCGCCGACGGCATCGTCGGTGCCGGTCCGCAGCGCCCGCGCGGGCGGCGGCATCACCACCGTTTCCGGCTTGGCCACCGGCCGCAGCTGGGGCTTGACCGAGCGGTTGAGGCCGGTCGCCACCACGGTGACGCGGACGTCATCGGACAGATCCGGATCCAGTGCCGTGCCGACCACCACGGTCGCGTCCTCGCTGGCGAAGTCGTGCACCACGCGGCCGATCTCGTCGAACTCGCGCATGGTGAGGTTCGGGCCGGCGGTGACGTTGACCAGGATGCCACAGGCGCCCGAAAGGTCCACGTTCTCCAGCAGCGGATTGTTGATCGCCGCCTCGGCCGCAGCCTGCGCACGGTCATCGCCACTGGCGGTGCCGGTACCCATCATCGCCATGCCCATTTCGCTCATCACGGTGCGCACGTCGGCGAAGTCGACGTTGATCAGGCCCGGACGGGTGATGAGATCCGCGATGCCCTGCACCGCGCCCTGCAACACGTCGTTGGCTGCGCGGAACGCATTCAGCAAGGTGACGTCGCGGCCCAGCACGGTCAGCAACTTCTCGTTCGGCACCGTGATCAGCGAGTCGACCGACTGTTGCAGCTCATCGATGCCCTTCAAGGCCACCTGCATGCGCCGGCGGCCCTCGAACGGGAACGGCTTGGTCACCACCGCCACCGTCAGGATGCCCTTCTCCTTGGCCAGCTGCGCCACCACCGGCGCCGCGCCGGTACCGGTGCCGCCGCCCATGCCGCAGGTGATGAACACCATGTCGGCGCCATCCAGCACCTCGACGATGCGGTCGCGATCCTCGAGCGCGGCCTGCCGGCCGATCTCGGGATTGGCACCGGCGCCGAGACCCTTGGTCACGGTTTCGCCGAGTTGCAACGTGGTCCGCGCGCCGGAGCTTTTCAGCGCCTGCGCGTCGGTGTTGGCGCAGACGAATTCCACGCCGTCGATGGACGAATTGACCATGTGGCTGACGGCGTTGCCGCCGCCGCCGCCCACACCGATCACCTTGATCACCGCGCTGGGTGCCAGTTTTTCCACCAGTTCGAACATTGCCCGTCCTCCATGCTGCCTTGATATTGCTGCCTTGGCATTGCTGCCGTTGATGATTCCCGCCGTTTCGGAGGGCTTGCCCCGGTGGGGCGCAGACGGCGCCGCGGCGCCATCGTGGCGGGCTCCTTCCCGGAGCCCGCCGGATCCTAGAAATTCCGTGTCAGCCAGCCACGGGCCTTGCCCATGAAACCGGCCACGCTTTCGCCGACCGCGCCGCCCATCGGGCGGCCGTGGATGCCGCCGCGCGAGCCCTGCAACAGCAGGCCGACACCCGCCGCATTCGCCGGCGTGGCAATCATTTCGGTCGCACCGGTGACGTGCTGCGGCACGCCGAGGCGCACCATCTTGTGGAACACCTCTTCCGCCAGATACAGCGCGCCTTCGATGCGCGACGCACCACCCGCCAGCACGACGCCCGCGGCCAGCAGGTTTTCATAGCCCGAGCGGCGCAACTCGTCCTGCACGATTTCGAAGATTTCCTCGTAGCGTGCCTGGATCGATTGCGCCAGCGCCTGCCGCTGCAGCCGCCGCGGCGGGCGATCGCCCACGCTCGGCACCTGGATGGTTTCCTCGCCGCGCGCCAGCTGCGCCAATGCGCAGCCGTACTTCACCTTGATCTCTTCCGCGTTCGCGGTCGGCGTCTGCACGTACTGCGAGATGTCGGAGGTCACCTGATCGCCGCCGAGCGGCAACGACTTGGTGAAGCGGATCGCGCCCTGCGCATAGATCGCGATGTCGGTGGTGCCGGCGCCGATGTCGACCACGCACACACCCAGCTCGCGTTCGTCCTCGGTCAGCACCGCCTTGGCGGTGGCCACCGCGCCCGGCACCAGTTCATCGACGGCAAGGCCGCAACGCTGGATGCACTTGGTGAGGTTCTGCACCGCCGAGGCGGCGCCGGTGACCAGGTGCACGCCGGCCTCCAGCCGCACGCCGCTCATCCCGATCGGGTGGCGAATGCCGTCCTGGCCGTCGATGCGGTATTCCTGCGGATCCTTGTAGAGCACCTTGCGATCCGCCGGGATCGCCACCGCGCTGGCCGATTCCAGCACCTGCTCCAGATCATCCGGCGCCACTTCGCGGTCGCGGATGGCCGCGGCGCCGTGCGAATTGTGGGTTTCGAGATGACTGCCGGAGATCGTCGCGCACACCGAACGAATGTCGCAGCCGGCCATCTGCTCGGCCTCTTCGACCGCGCGCCGGATCGAGTTCACGTTCGACTCGATCTCCACCACCACGCCTTTCTTCATGCCGCGCGAAATGTGGCTGCCGAAGCCGATCACCTCGACGGCTTCGCCGGGCAGGTATTCGCCGACGATCGCCATGACCTTGGAGGTGCCGATATCCAGGCCCACCACCAGGTGCTTGTTGCTCTTGCGGCTCATCGGTCTAAACGTTTCGGTCAGTAGCATGGGGGCCACCATTGGTTGAAGTTGCAGGGGGAACGGGCGCAGCCGCCTCGGGCCAGCGCACCGCGAAACCGTTGCTGTAGCGCAAGTCGGCATAGGTGAAGCCGCCGTCGCGTCCGCGCATCAAGACCGGCAGCGCGGCCGCGAATCGCGCCAGACGGCGGTCGGGTTGGGCATCGCCCACCACCACGCGGCCGCCGTTGGACAGCGTGAGCGACCAGCTGCCGCGCGCCGACAGGTCGACGCCGGTCACGTGCAGGCCATAGGGCGTGAAGTCCTGCTGCGCGGTGTGGAAGAACGCCATCACGTCGGCGGCACGCGCATCGGGCGCGTTGAACTGCGGCACGCCGTTGACGACAGCGGGGTCAGGCACCTTGAAGATCCGCCCGTTGCGACCGAGCAAGGCCGTGCTGCCCCAGCGCGCCACCGGTTCGATCTCGCGGATGGTGATGTCCAGCGCATCCGGCCAGTGCTTGCTGACCTCGACCTGCCCCACCCACGGCAGCGACGCCACCGCATCGCGCACCTTGTCGAGGTCGATCGCGAAGAATCCCGCCCCCAGCGACGGTGCAACCGCGGCGCGCACTTCGTCGGAACTGACGTGCCGGAACGTCGCGTGCACCTGCAGCTGCCGCACCGGCCAGCGGCCCGCGGCGAACCAGCCTTGCAGCACGCCGACCACCGGCAACGCGACCAGCACGATCGCGATCAACCAGGCGGCGAGACGCAGGGAAGCGATGCCCTTCACGCGGCGCCTCCTGCTTCGCGATCGAACGAAGTGGCCAACACCCGCCAGCACAGCTCCGGATAATCAATGCCGGCTGCGGCCGCGGCCTTCGGCACCAGCGAGTGCGAAGTCATGCCGGGTGCGGTGTTGACCTCCAGCAGCCAGTTGCGGCCGGCGCGATCGCGCATGACGTCGACGCGGCCCCAGCCCGAGCAGCCGAGCGCATCGAAAGCCCGCAACGCCAGCGAGCGCAAGCCCGCCTCCGCCTCGCCATCGAGGCCGGGGCAGACGTATTGGGTGTCTTCGGCGATGTACTTGGCGTTGTAGTCGTAGTACTCGCCCTTCGGCACGATGCGAATGCTGGGCAGCACTTCGCGGCCGAGGATCGAGACGGTGAACTCGTCGCCTTCGATCAACGTTTCCATCAGCATGTCGCCGGGGTAGCGCTCGGCCAGCGTCACCGCATCATCGAGGCCGGATTCATCGAACACCCGCGACACGCCGACGCTGGAACCCTCGCTCGCGGGTTTCACGATCAACGGCAGGCCGACGTGGCACGCCGCCGCGTGCACGTCGCCGCCGCGCGGCAGCGGCATGAATTTCGGCGTGGGCAAATCGAGCGAACCCCACACCCACTTGCTGCGCACCTTGTCCATCGACAAGGCCGAGCCGAGCACGCCGGAGCCGGTGTATGGAACGTGCAGCGAATCCAGCGCGCCCTGCAGGACGCCGTCCTCGCCGCCGCCATGCTGGCCGTGCAGGATGTTGAACACGCGCGCGAAGTGGCCGGCGCGCACCGCATCCAGCAACGCCGGAATGCCGTCGATCGCGTGCGCGTCGACGCCGCGGCCCTTCAGCGCTTCCAGCACGCCGCGGCCCGACATCAGCGACACCTCGCGTTCGGCCGAGCTGCCGCCCATCACCACCGCCACGCGGCCGAAGTCGCGCGGATCGGTGATGCGGCGGATGGTGGATTGGATCGTCATGCAGCGTTCTCCGTTTGCAGATGCCCGCGTTGCGCCAGTTCCACCGCCGCCGCGCCGATGTCGCCGGCGCCGAGCAGCAGCACCAGGTCGCCGTCGCGCAGCAGCGCCGGCAGCGCTGCCGACAGGCCGCGCGGATGTTCGACGAACACCGGATCGGCCTTGCCGCGCGCACGCACTGCGCGAGCCAGCGCGCGGCCGTCGGCGCCCGCGATCGGTGTTTCGCCGGCGGCATACACGTCGGTGAGCACCAGCGCGTCGGCCTCGCACAACACGCCCGCGAAGTCGTCCAGCAGGTCGCGGGTGCGGGTGTAGCGATGCGGCTGGAACACGATCACGAGGCGGCGCTCCGGCCAGCCTTCGCGCGCAGCCTGCATCACCGCGGCGAGTTCGCGCGGATGGTGGCCATAGTCGTCGACCAGCAGCACCTTGCCGGCGTCGATCGGCAGCTCGCCGTCGATATGGAAGCGCCGGCCGACACCCTGGAAACGTTCCAGCGCGCGTGCGATCGCGAACGGCTCCACCCCGAGGTGCCAGCCGAGCGTGGCCGCGGCCAGCGCGTTGAGGACGTTGTGGCGACCCGGCAGGTTGAGCGTCACCGGCAGCGACGGCTGGTTCGGCAAGGCGAGGTCGAAATGCATGCGGGCGCCGTCGGCACGCAGGTTGGAACCCCGCACGTCGGCCGCGTGTTCGATGCCGTAGGTAAGCGTCGAGCGCGGGGTGGCCTGCGCCAACTCCGCGACTTCCGGATCATCCACGCACAGCACCGCGAGCCCGTAGAACGGCAGGCGATGCAGGAAGTCCGCGAAAGCCTGTTTCAGCTCGGCGAAATCCTCGTGATAGTGGTCCAGATGATCGGCGTCGATGTTGGTGATGATGGCGGCCACCGGCGACAGCTTCAGGAACGAGCCGTCCGATTCGTCCGCTTCGGCCACCAGGTAATTGCCGGCGCCGAGGCGCGCGTGCGCGCCTGCGGAAAGCAGCTGCCCGCCGATCACGAAGGTCGGGTCGTAACCGGCCTCGGCCAGCACGCTGGCAACGAGGCTGGTGGTCGTGGTCTTGCCGTGGGTGCCGGCCACGGCGATGCCGCGCCGGAAGCGCATCAGCTCGCCCAGCATCTCGGCACGCGGCACCACCGGGATGCGGCGTTCCTGCGCGGCCACCAACTCCGCGTTGTCGGGTTTGATGGCGCTGGAAACCACCACGGCATCGACGTTGGCGACGTGTTCCGCGGCGTGGCCGATCGCCACCTCGACGCCCATCCCGGCGAGGCGTTCGGTGACGGCCGAGGCCGCGCGATCGGAGCCGGAAACGTCGTAGCCGAGCGTGTGCAGCACCTCGGCGATGCCGCTCATGCCGGCGCCGCCGATGCCGATGAAGTGCACGCGACGGAAGCCCTGCATGATGTCGCCGTGCGGTGGCAAGCGATGCGGCGTCATGCGGCCACCTCCAGGCAGCGTTGCGCGATGGTGTCGGCAGCATCCGGCTTGGCCAGGGTGCGCGCGGCCCTGGCCATCGCGAGGCGCTTGTCGCCGTCGCGCAACAGGCGTTCGAGCATGCTGGCAAAGCGCGCCGGATCGAAGTCGCGGTCCTGCACCAATTCGGCCGCGCCGATCGCGACGAAGCCCTCGGCATTTTTCGTCTGGTGGTCGTCCACCGCGTACGGATACGGCAGCAGGATCGCGCCGAGACCCGCAGCCGCGAGTTCCGCCAGCGTCAAGGCACCGGCGCGGCAAACCACCAGGTCGGCCCACGCGTAGGCCGCGGTCATGTCTTCGAGAAACGGTTCGACTTGTGCGTCCACGTCCACGCGCTTGTAGGCGGCGCGGGTCGCCTCGACGTTGGCGTTGCCGCACTGGTGCAGCACTTCCGGACGCCGATCGACGGGGATCAGCGACAAGGCATTGGGCACGCCCTGGTTCAGGGTGCGCGCACCGAGGCTGCCGCCCAGCACCAGCAGGTGCGGCACGCCGGTGCGCACGGCGAAGCGCGCCGACGGCGATGCCAGCGCCGCGATGGCGGCGCGTACCGGATTGCCGGTCCACTCGGCCTTGCGCTCGGGCGGGAACGCATCGGCGAAACCCGTCATTACTTTCTGTGCGCGCTTGGCGAGCACGCGATTGGTGTAGCCGGCGATGCGGTTCTGTTCGTGCACCAGCAGCGGCTTGCGCAGCAGGCGCGCCGCCACGCCACCGGGTCCGGCCACGTAGCCACCCAGCGACAACACGCAGCGCGGTTGTACCTTGCGCAGGATCTGCCACGCGGCGAAGCCTGCGCGCAGCAGCATCCACGGCGCCGCAAGACGTTGCATCAGGCCCTTGCCACGCAGGCCCGTCACGGGAACCGTCAGCAATTCGATGTCGTGCTCCGGCACGATGCGGTTTTCCATGCCGCCGCGCGCACCCAGCCACACCACCGGCACCTCGCTTGCACGCAGGGCCGCGGCCACCGCGAGGCCGGGGAAGATGTGGCCGCCGGTGCCGCCGGCCATGATCAGCACGGGTGCGGGCATGTCGGCGTTCATGCGCGCACCTCACCCAGCACCGGTTCGACGCGTCGGCGTGCAGCCAATGGCAGCTCGGCGCTCGGCGGGTCGATCGGCACCGCCGCGACCGCAAGCTTCGCATCCGGGCGTCGCGTCGCCATCCGGCGTGCGTCTTCGGCGCGATGGATTTCGTAACCCGCACGCACCAGCACGCCCAGCATGATGCAGGTCATCAGCGTGCTCGATCCGCCGGAACTGATCAGCGGCAGGGTCAAGCCCTTGGTCGGCAGCACGCCGAGATTCACGCCCACCGACACCAGCGCCTGCAAGCCGATCATCAAGGAAATGCCGAAGGCCACGTAGCCGGCACGCTGCTGGCCCACTTCGACGCCACGCAGGCCGAGTCGCAGGCCGCGGCCCACCAGCAGCGCAAACAACAACAACACGAACATCACGCCGACGAAGCCCAACTCCTCACCGATCACCGCGAGGATGAAATCGGTGTGCGCTTCCGGCAGGTAGAACAATTTCTGCACGCTGCCGCCGAGGCCCACGCCGAACCACTTGCCGCGGCCGACCGCGATCAAGGCCTGGGTCAGCTGGAAGCCGTTGTCGAACGGATCCTTCCACGGATCGAGGAAGGAAGTGAGGCGGCGCACCCGGTAGTCGGTGGACAGCGCCAGCCACGCGCCCAGCGGAATCGCGGGCAGGCCCATGATGACCAGGTTGCGCATGCGCGCGCCACCCAGCCACAGCATGCCGATCGTCACCGTGCCGATCAGCGCGGCCGATCCGAAGTCCGGTTGCGCCAGCAACAACACTGCGGTGAAGCCGGCGACGGCGACCGGCTTCACGGCGCCGAGGAATTTCGTCTCCACGCTTTCGCGATGGCGCACGAGATAGCTGGCGACGTACAACACCACCGTCAACTTGGCCAGTTCAACCGGCTGGAAGCCGGAGATGCCGAGGTTGATCCAGCGGCGCGCGCCGTTGATGCGCATGCCGATGTGCGGCACGAACACCAGCAGCAACAGCATGAAGGTGCCCAGCATCAGCCAGCCGGAATATTTTTCGAGGGTATCCAGTTCCACGAACAGCGCGATGCCGACGGCGACTGCACCACCGACCAGCAGGAACACCAGGTGCCGGTCGAGATAGTGGAATTCGCCGATGTGCTGGCCGTCGGCAACCGCGATCGAACTGGAGGCCACCATCACGATGCCGAACGCCACCAGCCCGACGATCGCCAGCAACAGCCACGGGTCGAAGCGGCCCTCGGGGCCGAGCTTGCGGACCGCTTGCGATTGGCCGAACCAGTTCGCCATCACCGCACCTTCAACGTCGCCAAACCAACCAGCACCAGCACCACCGAGATGATCCAGAAACGCACGATCACGCGCGGCTCGGGCCAGCCCTTCAATTCGAAGTGATGGTGGATCGGTGCCATCCGGAACACGCGCTTGCCGCGCAGCTTGAAGCTGCCGACCTGCAGCATCACCGAGGCGGTTTCCACCACGAACAGTCCGCCCATCACCAGCAGGATGATTTCCTGGCGCACGATCACCGCCACGCAGCCGATCGCCGCGCCGATCGACAGCGCGCCGACGTCGCCCATGAAAACCTGCGCGGGATAGGTGTTGAACCACAGGAAGCCGAGCCCGGCGCCGGTCATGGCTCCGCAAAAAACGCTGAGTTCGCCCGCGCCCGGAATCGAGGGAATGCCAAGGTAGGCCGAAAACACTGCGTTGCCGGCGAGGTAGGCGAAGGCGCCGAGCGCCGCCATCACCAGCACCGCCGGCATGATCGCGAGACCGTCGAGACCGTCGGTGAGGTTGACCGCATTCGAAAAGCCGACGATCCACAAATACGCAACCACGATGAAGCCGCCACCGAGCGGGATCGCGACGTGCTTGAACAGTGGCACGTACAACGCGGTCGCGGCCGGCACGTTGGCGGTCTGGAACAGGAACCACGCCGCGGCGAGGCCCACCACCGATTGCGCGAGATACTTCCAGCGTGCCGGCAGGCCGTGCGGATCCTTCAGCACGAGCTTGCGGTAATCGTCGTAGAAACCGATCACGCCGCAGGCCAGCGTCACCAGCAGCACCACCCACAGGTAGCGGTTGTGCAGATCGCCCCACAGCAGGCTCGCGATCACCACCGCGGCGATGATCAGGGCCCCGCCCATGGTCGGCGTACCGGCCTTGGACAGGTGCGTCTTGGGGCCGTCGTCGCGCACCACCTGCCCGGCCTTGAGCGCGGTCAGGCGGCGGATCATCGCCGGCCCGCAGAACAGCGACACGCCGAGCCCGGTCAAGGCCGCCATGATGGTGCGGAAGGTGATGTAGTCGAATAGCCGGAACGCGCCGAAGTAGTGTTCCAGCCAATGTGCCAGTTCAAACAGCATCGCGCCCCCCCTGGTTGCCGCCGCGCAGCGCGGCAGCAACGTTTTCCATGTGCGACGAGTGCGAGCCCTTGACCAGCAGCGTCACGCCGGGATGCAGGTCGCGCTGCAACGCTTCGATCAGGGCCGCCTGGCCGGCAAATACCTCGCCCCGCTCGCCGAATGCACGCGCGGCTTCGGCGGCCTTGGCACCCACCACGTAGAGGCGCTCGATGCCCTGTTCGCGCGCGGCATCGCCGATGCCGGCGTGCAGCGCCATGCTGTCCGTGCCCAGTTCGGCCATGTCGCCCAGCACCAGCCAGCGCTCACCGGATTGCAAGGCCAGCGTTGCGACGGCCGCCAGCGCGGAGCCCGGGTTGGCGTTGTAGCTGTCGTCCAGCAAGACCCAACCCGCAGGCGCGACGTAGCGCAACAGCCGTCCCGTCACCGCTTCGGCGCCCTGCAAGCCGGCGACGATGTCGTCCAGACCCAGGCCGGCCGCGTGCGCCAGCGCCGCGGCCGCCAGCGCATTGGCGACATTGTGCCGGCCGGGCAGCGGCAGGTGCACGCTTGCATGCCCCGTCGGCATCTGCAGCTCGAAGTCGCTGCCATCGGCGTGCAGCTGGACGTTCGCTGCGGTCACGTCCGCCGCCGAATCCAGGCCGAACTTCAGGATCCTCCGCGCACCGGCGAGCCCCGCGAAGTAGTTCGCGAATGCATCGTCGGCATTGATCACCGCGATGCCGTCCGGCGGCAGCGCCTGGTACATCGCGCCCTTGGTTTCGGCGATGCCTTCCAGCGTATGCATGCGTTCGAGGTGCGCGGGGCCGATGTTGTTGACGAGGGCAATGCGCGGACGCGCGATCGCCGCGAGATAGGCGATGTCGCCGGGCTTGCCGGCGCCCATTTCCAGTACCGCGTAGCGGGTATCTTCCGGCATCGCCAGCAGCGTCAGCGGCAGGCCGATCTCGTTGTTGAAGCTGCCGGGGTTGCTGTGGGTGGCACCGGCCCGCACAAAGATGCCCGCGGCCAGCGTCTTCACCGAAGTCTTGCCGTTGGAACCGGTGATGCCGATGACGGACACATCGCGTTGCGCGCGCACCGCGCTGGCAAGATCGCCGAGCGCGTGCAAGGTGTCGGCCACCACGATCTGCGGCAGCGCCGTCTCGACACGCCGCGAAACGATGACGCCGGCGGCGCCACGCGCCTCGGCCTCGGCCACGTGGTCGTGGCCGTCATGGGTGTCGCCGCGCAAGGCCACGAACAAGTCGCCCGCCTGCAAGGTGCGCGTATCGGTGGACACGCCACGCACCGGCGCGTCCGCACCCTGCAGCGTGCCGCGTACCCACACCGCGATGGCCCGCAGGCTCAAGCTCAGCATGCGTGCCTCCCCAAGGCGGCTTGCGCCACCTTGAAGTCGTCGAACGGGCGCTTCACGCCCGCGCTTTCCTGATAGGTCTCGTGGCCCTTGCCGGCGATCAGCACCACGTCACCCGCGCGCGCACGCCCGATCGCCATGCCGATGGCCGCGGCGCGGTCGCGTTCGACGAGCGCACGCGCAGGCTCGCGCAAACCGGCCACGATCTGCGCGACGATGGCATCGCCCTCTTCGCCGCGCGGATTGTCGTCGGTGACGATCACGCGGTCGGCGAGCCGCTCGGCGAGCGCGCCCATCAGCGGGCGCTTGCCGGCGTCGCGTTCGCCGCCGCAACCGAACACGCACACCAGCGTGCCTTCGCAATGGTCACGCAGGGTGACCAGCACCTGTTCCAGCGCATCGGGTTTGTGCGAGTAATCCACCACCACCAGCGGCAGCGCGCCACCGCCGAGGCGGTTCATCCGGCCGGCCACCGGCTGCAGGGTTTCCAGCGCAGACTTGATCTGCGCGAATGGCACCTCCAGTGCACCCAGCACGCCCGCCACCGCGAGCAGGTTGGCGACGTTGAAGCGACCGAGCAGTGGGCTGTGCACGCTGGCGCTGCCCCACGGTGTCGCGAGTTCGAAGTCGGTGCCATCGGAGTGCGTGTGCACGCCGCTCGCGCGAATCTCGGCGTCGCTGGCTTCAATGGCGCAGCGCAGGATTTTTTCTCCTCCCTGATGACGCCGGTTCTCCTGGAACTCGCCGGCCAACTCCCGGCCAAAGGCATCGTCGACATTGATGACCGCCGCACGCAGGCCCGGCCACGCGAACAGCTTCGCCTTGGCGGCGCCGTAGGCCACCATCGTGCCGTGGTAATCGAGGTGGTCGCGGGTGAGGTTGGTGAACACCGCCACGTCGAAGTGCACGCCATCGACGCGATGCTGGTCGAGCGCGTGCGAGGACACTTCCATCGCCACGCGGGTCGCGCCGGCGTCGCGGAACTGTGCCATCAGCGCATGCACCTGGAGTACATCCGGCGTGGTGCGCTCGCCCGCCTGCAGCGCGCCGTGCAGGCCCGCGCCCAGCGTGCCGATGGTCGCCGCGCGCTGGCCGAGTTGCGTGAACGCCTGCGCCAGCAACTGCACCACCGAGGTCTTGCCACTGGTACCGGTGACGCCGACGACTTCCATCGCCGCGGACGGGTCGCCGTGGAAGCGCGCGGCGATGGCGCCAAGGTGATCGCGGAGATCGTCGATCCAGACGACTTCCCCGGGACCCGGGATTCGGGACTCGGGACTCGGCTTTTCAGCAAGCACCGCCACCGCGCCCTTCTCAATCGCCACCGGCGCAAACTCGATGCCGTGGTGTTGCGCGCCGGCCAGCGCGACGAAGGCATCGCCCGCGCGCACGGCCCGCGAATCCTGGGTCAAGCCGGTCACGACGATGTCGCCGCGCACGGGCGTGGCGAGATCGCGCAGCAAGTCGTCGAGGCGCATGGCCGTCATGGCGTCGCCCCCTGCTTGGCGGCCGCCGCCACTTCGGGCTTCGGCACCGGCGCCGGTGTGACGGCGCCGCCCGCATACCACTGCTGCACGTTGTCGGGCGGCACGTCGAGCAGGCGCAGCGCCCCGGTCATCACGCTGCTGAACACGGGTGCCGACACCAGTCCACCGAAATATTCGCCGCCGTGGCCACCGGCGTCGCGGATGATCACCACACCGACCAGGCGCGGGTCGCTGGCGGGCACGATGCCGCAGAACAGTGCTGCGTAGCGGTTGCTGGAGTAGCCGCCGGCGATCGCGAGGTGCGCCGTGCCGGTCTTTCCTGCCACCGTGTAATCGGCGATCGCGGCCTGCGGCGCGGTGCCCTGCGGGCTCACCACGGTACGCAGCATCGCCATCACTTCGCTGGCGATGTTGGCGGGCTCGACGCGCACGCCGGGGTTGTCGTCACCCTTGATGAAGGTCGGCGTATGCCGCACGCCGCCGTCGGCGATGGCCGCGTAGGCCTGCGCCAACTGCAGCGCGGTGACGTTGAGGCCATAGCCGAACGAAATCGTGGCCTTGACGAAATCACCCCATGTGCGCGGCGCCGGGATGTAACCGCCGACCTCGCCCGGGAAGCCGCTGCCGGTGCTCTGGCCGAAGCCGAACTGGTGCAGCACCTTGGCCATTTGCTGCGCCGTCAGCGTCAGCGAGATCTTCGACGCGCCGACGTTGCTGGAGTACGTGATGACGTGGCTGACGTCGATGCGGCCGTTGTTGCTGTCGTCGCGCACGGTGTGCCCGTCGATCATGAACCAGCCCGGGTTGGTGTCGATCATCGTCGACGGCGTCCACTGCCCCGACTCCAGCGCGGTGGTGATCGTGAACGGCTTCATCGTCGAGCCGGGTTCGGTGACATCCGTGACCGCACGGTTGCGGCGCTGCGCCGGATTGCTGCTGTCGAGATCGTTCGGGTTGTACGACGGCACGTTGACCATGGCGAGGATTTCGCCATTGCGCGGATCGAGGATCACCATCGACCCCGAAGCCGCGTGGCGCTTGGCGACGGCGTCCGACAGCGCGCTGTAGGCGAGGTACTGGATGCGGCTGTCGATGCTGAGCGTCAGGTCGTGGCCCGGCGTCGGCGCGCGGATCTGCTCGACGTTCTCGACGGTGCGGCCGAGGCGGTCGCGGATCACGCGCTTTTCGCCGGGCTTGCCGGACAGCCAGCCGTTGTAGGCCAGCTCCAGCCCTTCCTGGCCTTGATCGTCGATGTTGGTGAAGCCGAGCACGTGCGCGGTGGCGGCGCCGTCAGGGTAGTAGCGCTTGTACTCGCGCTCGCTGTTGACGCCGGGGATGTCCAGCGCCAGCACGGCCTTGGCGGCCTCCGGTGGCATCAGGCGGCGCAGGTAGACGAAGTCACGATCGTTGCGCTGCTCGAGCTTGCGCGTCAGGTCGACCGCGTTGACGCCCAGCGCCTTCGCCAACTCGCCGATGCGGTCGGTGTGCTGCAGCAATTCCTTGGGGTTGGCCCACAGCGACAGCATCGGCGTCGAGACCGCCAGCGGCACGCCGTTGCGGTCGTAGATGGTGCCGCGCGACACCGGCACTTCGACCTCGCGCAGGAAGCGCGCGTCGCCCTGCTGCTGCAGGAATTTCTGGTGCACGATCTGCAGATCGACGGCACGCGCGACCAGTCCGCACGCCGCGACGCCCAGCACGCCGAACACCAGCGCGATGCGCTTGCGCGTGTCCGGCCGGCGGCGGCGCGGCGGATGGGCGGTGGCTTCGGGTGGCCGGCGCGGGTTCATTCGCGGAGCATCTCCACGCTGGGCGCCGGTGGACTGATCATGCCAAGCTGGCCACGCGCGATCGCCTCGATCCGCGCCGGGCTGGCCCAGGTCGCCTGCTCCAGTTCCAGGCGGCCGAACTCCACGTTCAAGGCATCGCGCTGGTTCTGCAATTTCGTCAGCTGCACGAAGGCCACGCGATCCTGGTGGCGCGCCCACACCACGGCGATGCCGCTGGCAACCACCGCCAGCAGCAGCACGCCCACCGCGAGCACGCCGATCGCCCTCATGCGGGCACCCCCGGCACGCGCTTTTCCGCGATCCGCAGCACCGCCGAGCGGGCGCGCGAGTTGCGCGCGAGTTCTTCGTCAGCGGGCTTCTGCGCATGGCCGACTGCGCGCAGCGGCGGCAACGCGGCAATGGGTTGCGGCAAGCCACGCGGCACGCGCACGCGCGTCGCATCGCCACGAATGAACTGCTTGACGATCCGATCCTCCAACGAATGGAAGCTGATCACCGCCAGCCTGCCACCCGGATTCAATGCGGCCGTGGCGGCGGGCAACACGCGTTCGAGCGAGCCCAGCTCGTCGTTGACGTGCAGGCGCAAGGCCTGGAACGTGCGCGTGGCCGGATGCTTGTTGCG
>DASSRT010000172.1:0-8862 GCA_035701705.1 Rhodanobacteraceae bacterium | reverse complement strand
CTAGCGCCCGTAACGCCGGTTGCGGCGCTGGTAGGTGCGCACGGCGCGCAGGAAATCGATGCGCCGGAAGGCCGGCCACAGCACGTCGCAGAAGTAGAACTCGCTGTACGCGGCCTGCCACAACAGGAATCCCGACAAGCGTTGTTCGCCGCTGGTGCGGATGATGAAGTCCGGATCGGGCGTGCCTTCGGTGTAGAGGTAACGCTGGATGTCCTCGGCCTTGAGGCTCGCGGACAATGCTTCGAGCGAACTGCCGCTGGCCGCCGCGGCATTCAGCAGGCCTTTCACCGCATCGGTGATTTCCTCGCGCCCGCTGTAGGCCAGCGCGATGGTGAGCAGCATGCCGTCGTGTCCGGCGGTGGAAAGTTCCAGCGCTTCGCTGGCGGCGACCACGCGGTCCGGCAGGCGCTCGCGCTGGCCGATGATCTTCACCCGCACGCGCCCGTTCTTCATGCGCGGCTCTTGCAGCAGGCGCGCGCTTTCGCGCACGAACAGGTCGAGCAGCGAATCGACTTCGTCCTGCGCGCGGTTGAAGTTTTCGGTGCTGAACACGTACAGCGTGACATGCCCGACATCGAGGTCGAGGCACCACTCCAGCACCTCGCGCAGCTTGTCCACGCCATACTGGTGACCGCGCATCGCTTCCAGCCCGATGTCGCGCGCAAAGCGCCGGTTGCCGTCGAGGATCAGGCCGATGTGCGCGGGCACGGGATCGGTCGCCACCTGCGCATCGAGGTAGTGCTCGTACCAGCGGTAGGCGGGATACAACAGCGGATTCAGCAGCCGCCACGGACGATGGCGCAGGTTGGCCAAGGCGATGCGCAGCCAGCCGGGGGCGACGGGCCGAGCCTCGCTGACCGCGAGCGGCGGGGAAATGTTCGAAGACATCGCGGCGCATTGTAAGCCAGTCTGCGCGCCGCAGGATCGGAACCGCGTCCCGCTGTGCGCAACCCTTCACACTTGAGACAGCCGCGCGTGCCGCCATATCTGAACCTGACAGGCTGACCTGCCCGGGAGCGATGCATGAAGTGGTTCGAGTGGCTGCCCGGATTGCGCCAGCCTCAGGCCATCGCCGACGGCGATTGGCGCAGGGCGCTCGCCGGGAATCCGTTGGCGCGACGTCTGTCCGCGCCAGAGCAGAAGCAGCTGCGTTTGCTGGTCGCCCGATTCCTGCAGCGCAAGCGTTTCCATCCAATCGAGTTCGAGCTCGATGCGAACCACCGCCTGCTGATCGCGATGCAGGCGTGCATCCCGGTCCTGCACATGGGCATTCGCGCGCTGCGCGGCTGGCAGGGCGTCGTGGTCTACCCGGGTGAATTCAAGGTGCGCCACCGCCACCACGACGCCGCCACCGGCGTGGTGACCGAAGGCGACCAGATCCTGTCCGGCGAGGCCTGGCACATCGGCCCGCTGGTGTTGTCATGGGCAGCGGTGCAACAGGACCTCGAACATCCGTGGGACGGCTACAACGTGGTCGCGCATGAAATCGCGCACAAGCTCGACATGCTGGACGGCCCGCCCGACGGCGTGCCGCCGCTGCCGCGCGGGGTGTCCTGGCGCGCGTGGATCGACACCTTCCAGCGCGCCTACGACCGCCTCGAATCCGAGGTCGACCGCGGCCACGACACGGTGATCGACCCGTACGCCGCGACCAACCCCGGCGAATACTTCGCGGTCACCAGCGAACTGCACTTCTCCGACCCGCGGCAACTGGAACGCGCCGAACCGGGCGTGGCCGGATTGCTGCGCGGTTATTACGGCCCTTCGCCGGCGCCGTGAACAGACGCCGGATCATCGCCGCACCGGGTTCTACTCGCCCGCGCGAACCTGCCACTGCTTCAGTTCGATGAACCGCACCGCCTGCGCTGCCTGCGGTTGCGCGAGTTCCAGCGCATGGCCGATGAAATCGACCCGGTAGGTGCACCAATCCAGCGGCTTCCAGTCGGATACCTTGCCCGGACTGCCGTAGTGTCGTGCAGCCTGCCAGGCTTGCGCGGAAAGCTTCTCGATCGTCGCGGAATAGTGCAGCGGCCTGGCGTGCACCTTGTCGAGCGGACCGACCGTTGCGAGCAACCGATCCAGACTGCGCGTCATGTTGGCATGCAACTCGGCCCGGCTGAGGTTCGTCCATCCCGAACTGCCGGTGTCGACCTTGCACATCCACGCATACCGTTGCGCCTTGCCAAACGCGTCGAAGTAACTGCGGGCCCATTCGACCGTGTCGGCGTCTGAAGCACGCAACAAGGCAAACTGCTTCGCCTCGTCGTACACCGCGACCAGCGACTGCGACGACGCGGTCGGGTCCTTCCTGACGAACTCGGCGGCATACAGGTCGAACGCATGCCGGAACACGATGGCCGGCGCGTGCACGCGGATGGTCAACATCAGCTGGCCGAGGAAGTTCGGCGGCCTGAACGACTGCGCCACCCAGAGCCACTGCGCCATCGCCTCCGACAGCGGGGAGCCGTCGGCATCCACGATGGCGTTCTGCACACCGGCAACAGCCACCTCCGTGGGATTGAGCCAGTAAATCGAGGACGGTGGCGTATGCCGTGCCTTGTCGATCACCGCGACGGAAAAACCCGCCTGCCGCAGGACGGCGTCATAGCGGCGGGTCAACTTGGCGAGGCCCGCGCGGGCGACGGCCTGCGGCACCTCGACGTCGCTGCGCAGTTCGTGCAGCCCCAGCCGCGAGGTCGCGGTCATCTGGTGCCGCGGCGCAGCCGCCCAGATCGCCACGCAGGCGCTGGCGCAGATCCCGTCGACGCGGGTCACCAGTCCTTGTGCGTGCACGATGGCGGCCGCCTTCAGGGCATCGTCCACCAGACCGCCGGGACTGTCGAGCACCAGCAGCGTGGCGTCCGCATGCGCCGCAAGGGCGTTGCGCAACTGCCCGTCGAGGCGCGGACCGAGTTGCCCCTGAATCCGGATCGCATGTTGCGCACCGTCATAGCTGACCGTCGCATTGGCGACGTGCTGGCGAAACTGCAGCAGCCTGCCGGCAAGGCTCGCGTACGCGATACCCCACATGCACAGACACGCGGTCAGCACGGTCGTCAACGCCACCGGCAAACCGGCCTTGCCGCGGCGGTGCGCGGCGTACCACGCCCAGCCCAGCCCCAGCGCCGCCAACGCCGCCAAAGCCAGCACCACCGTCCACAACACCGTTGCGCGCTGCAACGCAAACGGCAGCCATTCGAGATGCGACCTGCCGGCCACCACGATGCCCGCCACGGCCAGCAACGCCAGGGCGATGCCGAACCCCGGATACGCGCGCCGCCGCGCCGATGGCCAGCGCTTGCCCAACGACATCCAGCGCGGCTCGCCGGCCGTCCATGACATCACGGCGGCGTCGAGGCGGCCCTGCGCATGCTCGCGCGCGACCTGATCGACATCGTACGGACCGGAACGCACGCCCTTGATCCGCAGGTACACGGGCTCAGCCCTTGCTCGCTGCAACCATCAGCTGCAATCCGGTGAACACCACGATCACGAAGACCACCCCGACGATGAACATCGAGGTCTGCAGCGCGCCCGGCGGCCGCGCGGTGACCAGCCAGGGTTTGTCGATGTCCCAGCCGGCGGCGCCATCGTCCTTGACCCGCACGAACGCGATGATCATTGCGATCATCGAAAACAGCGGAAGGCCGAGCGCGAGGCCTTGCAGGAATACCCGGCCCTCGCGCCGGAGTGCGTGCAGGAACCCGATCGCCTTGCCATCGGCGCGCGTCACGCGCACGCCGAACAACCATTTGCCGGGCGTGGTCCCGCACACGCCGAGGATCCAGGCCTCCACCGGAATCACCGCGGCGAAGGTGAGGACCGTTCGCGAGACCGCGTTGTTCAACAGGCTGACGTGGCCATACAAGGCCTGGTATGCGCCCGGCACGAACGCCGCGAAGAACGCCGCCAACGCCAACCAGATCAAGATCCCCAACACGATCGTGTCGAGCATGCGCGCGAAGTAGCGCCGCCACATCACCGGCTTGGCGTACTGCCAGCCATCATCGTCGACTGGCTGCTCGGGCGGTTCGTTCGCACTCGTGCGGCGGGCGCCGCCGCCACTTCGAAAACTGCGCGGGCTCGCAACCCCGTAATCGGTATCGACCGCCGGCAGCGGCTCCGCTGCGCCAGCGGTCGCCGGCGCTGGTGCTGCTTCCGGGACTTCGGCTGCGCGCGCAGCGACGGACTCGGGTTCGGCCTCCGCAACGGCGGACGGCTGCGCGTGCGACGACGGTTCCGGGTGCGCTGACGGTTCCGGCTGCGCTGACGGCTCCGGGCGCGATGCCGGTTCCGGCAACGACGGAGAAACCTGAGCGCGCGCAAGCTCCGTGTCCGCGAACGGCATCCACGCCTCCGAACCGGCCTTCCACACCAGCGTCGTGGGTCGAATGCCGCCATTGCCACGCAGCGCCAGCAGCGCATCGCGCGTGCACGGCCCCACCGCCTTGCGGTCGGCGCCTGCGTAAAACCACATTTCCTGCATGCCTACCCCTGCCTCACAGGCAACACGTACCCGCAACCCTCATTGCAGGTGCCGCCGCTATCCCCAATCCGGAATGTAGCGTGCGCGCGCCGCCGCGTCGATCGTGCCAGCTCGCAAAATGCGGATTCCGCGCAGGATCGTTCGCGTCAGAAGCCCTGGCGCAACCAGCGCGCTGCATCCAGGGCGAAGTACGTGAGGATTGCATCGGCACCGGCGCGCTTGATCGAGGTGAGCGCTTCCAGCGCGCAGGCCTGTTCGTCGATCCAGCCGTTCGCGCCGGCCGCCTTCAACATCGCGTATTCGCCACTCACTTGATACACGAAAGTCGGTGCGCCGAAACGTTCCTTCACCCGCCGCACGATGTCGAGGTAGGGCAAGCCCGGTTTCACCATCACCGCGTCGGCGCCTTCTTCCAGATCGAGTTGCACTTCGCGCAGCGCCTCGTCGGAATTGCCGACATCCATTTGATAAGTGTGCTTGGAGCCCTTGCCCAGCGACGCCGACGAACCCACGGCATCACGGAACGGGCCGTAGAAACTGGACGCGTACTTGGCCGAATAGGCGAGGATGCGGGTGTGGATCAGGCCCGCGCTTTCGAGCGCGTTGCGGATCGCACCGATGCGGCCGTCCATCATGTCGGACGGCGCGACGAAATCCGCGCCGGCGTGCGCCTGCGACAGCGCCTGCTGCACCAGCACCGCGATGGTTTCGTCGTTCTGGATGTAGCCGCTGCCGTCGATCAGCCCGTCCTGGCCGTGGGTGGTGAACGGGTCGAGTGCGTCGTCGCAGATCACGCCGAGGTCGGGGAAGCGCGACTTCAACGCGCGCACCGTGCGCTGGACCAGGCCATCGTCATTGAAGGCTTCGCGTCCGTCGGCAGTCTTGCGCTCGTCCTCGATGTGCGGGAACAGCGCCAGTGCCGGCACGCCCAGTTCCTGCGCTTGCTCGGCGACCTGCAGCAAGGCCTCGATCGACAGCCGCGCCACGCCCGGCATCGAGGGAACTGCATCACGAATCTCGCCTTTGCCCTCCTGCACGAACACCGGAAGGATCAGATCCGAGCACGACAGCACGGTTTCGCGCATCAAGGCTCGTGAGAATGCGTCGCGTCGCATGCGGCGCATGCGGATGGCGGGGAAACTCATGGTGATCGTCCTGCTGGTGTCCAGCCGCTCATTGTACGGCGCGTAAACCGGCCCCCACGTGACGGGTTCGGCTGGCACGAATGATGCTGCATACATCTGGCAAGGAAATCGCCCAACCCGAACACTTGCTGACCCGTCGTTCAGCTGAATGCTTGCAGTTAAATCGAAGTTAATGCAGAATCAATCCCGCATGATGCATGACATTCCCAAGATCGTCATTCACATCAACACGTAGATTATTGAAATCAACATGATTTCTTCGCTCACCATCCTCCTGATCGCGATTGCACTGGCGCTGCTGGGATGGCTGAGCGTGAAACGGATTCCGGAAGGCCAGGTCTACACGCTGCGCCGCCTCGGCAAGCCGGCCGGGACCTTGACCGCGGGCACGCATCTGGTGGTGCCGTTGCTCGAACGCGTCGCGCACAAGATCAGCATCACCGGCTACACGCTTTCGGTGGACGAACAGCTCGACCCGGCATCGCCGGCCGCCAGCAGCATGCGCGGCCGCGTCTGGTGGCAGGTGCTTGATCCCGAGCGCGCCGACGCCGTGATCGACAGCGCCGACGACATGATTCGCCTGCGCCTGCGCGATGCGCTGCAGAACGTCGAAGCCGCGGCCAGCGCCGATCCCGATAACCGCTCGCGCAACCAGCGCATCAAGCAAACCCTGAACGGCAGCCTGCGTGAACGCGGCGTGCTGGTGACGCGGGTGGAATTGAACCTCGCTGCGTGACTGAACCAGCCAGGGAGAAACGGTGAGCCCGCCGCGTGCGGGCTCCTGTTTTTTTGGGTGCCCCTCTCCCTCCGGGAGAGGGTGCCCCGCAGGGGCGGGTGAGGGTACGCACTCGCGTAACATGGACGCCCGTCGAAGTGACACCGTCCATCCATCCCGAACCCTCATCCGGCGCTTCGCGCCACCTTCTCCCACAGGGAGAAGGGCAGGCCCGCCGCTCGCAACCCATTCCCCATTGAACACTTCATCGCCCGCCACTCGACTCGACAACGGCCTCGCCGCAATGGGGCTGGACCTGCCGCCCGCGGCGCAGGCGAAGTTGCTCGCGTACCTCGACTTGCTGGTGAAATGGAACGGCACCTACAACCTCACGGCCGTGCGCGATCCGGCGGAGATGGTGACGCGCCATCTGCTGGATTCGTTGGCGGTGCTGCCTTGTCTGCATGGCGCGACACTGGCGGACCTCGGCAGCGGCGCCGGTTTGCCGGGCATTCCAATCGCGATTGCGCGGCCTGATCTCGCCGTGACCTTGATCGAGAGCAATGGCAAGAAGGCGCGCTTCCAGCGCGAGGTGGTGCGCACCCTGCCATTGCCCAATGTGGCCGTTGCCCAGGCGCGCGTGCAGGACGTCCAGGGCCGTTTCGACACGGTCACGGCCCGAGCCTTCGCCAGCCTCGGGGACATGCTTGCCTGGGGCGGGCACCTGCTGGACGAAAACGCGCGCTGGCTGGCCATGAAGGGGCACGCAGACGCCGCCGAATTGGCCGCGGTGCCGGCGCCATTTCGCGTCCTGGCGGTGCATCCGCTGACGGTTCCGGGCGATCCCGGCGAGCGCTGCGTGATCGAGTTGACCCGCTCCGGGCCGCGCGGATGATAGGCTAAGCGGTTCCGGCGCCTGCCTGATCCGGCAGGTGACGGAATTCGAGGGGTCACACTGCAGGATTTCCGGTTCCGCCCATGACGCGCATCATCGCCATCGCCAACCAGAAGGGCGGCGTCGGCAAGACCACCACCGCCGTCAACCTCGCTGCCGCGCTCGCGGAGACCAAGCGCCGCATCCTGCTGGTCGACCTGGACCCGCAGGGCAACGCCACGTCGTCGTCGGGCGTCGACAAGCGCGCCGCCAAGCCGAACGGCTGCGAAGTGCTGCTGGAAGAGACGCCGATCGAGGATGCGATCATCAAGACCGAGGCAGGCTTCGACCTGCTGCCCGGCAACCGCGACCTGACCGCCGCCGAATTGAAGCTCGCCGACGCCATCGCGCGCGAGCAACGCCTCAAGGAACAACTGGCCAAGCTGGGCGACCGCTACCAGATCATCCTGATCGATTGCCCGCCCTCGCTGCACCTGCTCACCCTGAACGCGCTGGCCGCCGCCGACAGCGTGCTGATCCCGGTGCAATGCGAATCGATGGCGCTGGAAGGCCTGACCGACCTGCTGGACACCATCAAGGCGGTGCGCAAACGCCTGAATCCGGAGCTCGAAGTCGAGGGCCTGCTGCGCACCATGTTCGACGTGCGCACCGCGCTCGGCAACGACGTCTCGGACGAACTGTCGAAGCACTTCGGCGACAAGGTGCTGCATTCGGTGGTGCCACGCAACGTGCGCCTCGCCGAAGCGCCGAGCCATGGCAAGCCCATCAATCTTTACGACCGTGACTCGCGCGGCGCGGTGGCCTACCTCGGCCTCGCCGGCGAGATGATCCGCCGCACCGGCATCGGTGGACGCACCCCGCCGGCGCCTGCCGAACCACCCCGCGCCGAGCCGCCGCGCAGCGAACCGCCCCGCACCCCGATGATGAAGGTATCCGCATGAGTGCCGCCAAACGCCGGGGCCTTGGCGCCCGCGACCTCGACGTGTTGTTGGGCACTCCGGAAACCGAAACCACCGAAACCAGCGAGACCCTGAGCAACCTGCCGGTGGCATCGATCCGCCCCGGCCAGTACCAGCCGCGCCATCATTTCGACGCGGCCGCGCTGGACGAACTGGCGGCATCGATCAAATCGCAGGGCCTGATCCAGCCGATCGTGGTGCGCGTGGTCGGACGCGGCCAGTACGAATTGATCGCCGGCGAGCGCCGCTGGCGTGCGGCGAAGCTTGCCGGCCTCGCCGAGATCCCGGCAATCGTGCGCGACATCCCGGCGCAGGCGGTGCTGGCCGTCGCCTTGATCGAGAACATCCAGCGCCAGGAATTGACCGCGCTTGAAGAAGCCCACGCGCTGCGCCGCCTGATCGACGAATTCAAGCTCAGCCAGCAGGATGCAGCCGACAAGGTGGGCCGTTCGCGCGCCGCCGTCGCCAACCTGCTGCGCCTGCTGGACTTGCCCGAAGCGATCCGCGACCTGCTTGAGGATGGCCGCATCGAGATGGGCCACGCGCGCGCATTGTTGACCCTGCCCAAGCCGCGCGCGATCGCGCTCGCCGAGAAAGCCGCCGACAAGGGCTGGTCGGTGCGCGAACTGGAACAGGCGGTGCGGCTGGCGCAGTTGCCGCCG
>DASSRT010000171.1:0-2866 GCA_035701705.1 Rhodanobacteraceae bacterium | reverse complement strand
GCACGTCGCCGTTCGGACGCGGCGGCACCCGGTAGCTGAGCGTGTTGCCGTGCAATTCGAAAGTGCGGGTTTGCACCTGCCCTTCCCAGTTCGGGAACGACGCGCCTTCGATGTGGAACACCAATTCGTGCTTGCCCGGTTCGACCGCAAGCGTGCCGTAATGGCAGCTCGAACCCATCACCGCGGCGCGGTATTCCTGCGCGGTCCCCTTGGCCTTGGCCGGGTTGGCGAAGCGCGGGCGATCGCTGCGGTAAATCTGCAGCGCGTAGCGCCCCGCGCGGTCGATCATCAGCAGGCCCTTCGGCGCATCGCCGTAGTCGCTGGCACGCGAGCCATCCGGATGGATCACGTCGGCGGCCACCAGCGTCCAGGTTCCGGCCAGCGAAACATCGCCGTGGCTATCGGCCGCCTTGGCGCCGGCGGACAAGGCCATGCCCGGCAGCAAACAGGCGACGACGGCAAGGCGGGAGAACAGTCGGTACAGGTTCATGGGGTTTTCCTCTTTCGAATGGGACCTCGCCCGCGTTGGCGAAGCCTGGTCCTGTTAGCGACGGCGCTCAGCTGCAAGCAGCCCCTCTCCCGCCGGGCGAGGGGTTGGGGTGAGGGTCGGGGCGTGGCACGACGTGCGGGACTCGATGGATATGCAAGCCGTCGCCTTGCCCGAACCCTCATCCGGCCCTTCGGGCCACCTTCTCCCGAAGGGAGAAGGGAGAAACTTGCCCAATCCGCTGAAAACACGCTAGAATTGCCGGTTCGGGCGCCTTGGATTGCGTCCGATCAACCCAGAATAACGACAAAACCAGAGAGTCCAAATCATGTACGCAGTCATTGTTACCGGCGGTCGCCAGTACCGCGTCGAGCAGGGCGCTGTCCTGCGTGTCGAAAAACTGGAAGCCGAGCCCGATGCGGCCGTCACCTTCGATCAAGTGCTGCTGATCGGCGAAGGCGAGGGCGTCACCGTTGGCAGCCCGACGGTTGCCGGCGCCAGCGTCACCGCCAAGGTGCGCGCCCACGGCCGCGCCGACAAGGTCCGCATCATCAAATTCCGCCGCCGCAAGCACTTCCGCAAGCAGATGGGCCATCGGCAGCATTACACCGAAATCGAGATCACCGGCATCGCCGGTGGCAACCAGTAAGGAGAAGCCGCCATGGCACATAAAAAGGGCGTAGGTTCCTCGCGCAACGGCCGCGACTCCAACCCGAAATACCTGGGCGTGAAGCTGTTCGGCGGCCAGGCCGTCGAGGCCGGCAACATCATCGTCCGCCAGCGTGGCACCCAGTTCCATCCGGGTGTCGGCGTCGGCATCGGCCGCGATCACACGCTGTTCGCGCTGGTCGATGGCAAGGTGCACTTCACCGTCAAGGGTCCGAAGAGCCACCGCACGGTGAACGTGGTCGCGGGCTGACCTGACCGCCACTTGATTCCGGAAGGCCCCGCTGCGTGCGGGGCTTTTCGTGTGTGGAGCAGGGGATTGGGGATGGGTAGTGGGGTTGCAAGCCCGCAACCCCATCGCGCCCGAAAGACTGGATGCCACCGCTATCCTTGGCGGAGGTTGTCGGTCAACCCACGCTTCCCCGATACGCGCCCCCGCTACCCATCCCCCATTCCCGCTTTCATGAAATTCGTAGACGAAGCCATCATCCAGGTCCACGCCGGCAACGGCGGTGACGGTTGCGCGAGCTTCCGGCGCGAGAAGTTCATCCCGTTCGGCGGACCCAACGGCGGCGACGGCGGCAGTGGTGGCAGCGTCTGGCTGATTGCCGACGAAGGCCTGAACACGCTGGTCGATTTTCGCCACCATCGGCAATTCAAGGCCCAGCGCGGGGAGAACGGGCGCGGCAGCGACATGTACGGGCGTGGCGGCGAGGACACCACGATCCGCGTGCCGGTCGGCACCTCCGTGATCAACGTCGACACCGATGAATTGATCGGCGACCTGACCGGGCACGGCCAGAAATTGCTGGTGGCCAAGGGCGGCAAGGGTGGCCTCGGCAACATCCACTTCAAGAGTTCCACCAACCGCGCACCGCGGCGCTTCACTTCCGGCACCCCGGGCGAGGAACGCGAACTGAAGCTGGAGCTGAAGGTACTGGCCGACGTCGGCCTGCTCGGCTTTCCGAACGCCGGCAAGAGCACCTTCATCCGTGCAGTCTCGGCAGCGACGCCGCGGGTGGCCGATTACCCGTTCACAACCTTGCAGCCGCACCTCGGCGTGGTCAGTGTCGGCCCGTCACAAGGCTTCGTGATCGCCGACATTCCCGGCCTGATCGAGGGCGCCGCCGAAGGCGCCGGACTTGGCATCCAGTTCCTGAAACACGTGTCGCGTACCAGCCTGCTGCTGCACCTGGTCGATGTCGCGCCGCTCGATGGTGCCGATCCGGTCGAGCAGGTGCGGATCATCGAGGGCGAGCTGCAGCGCCACGATCCGGAACTGCTGCAACGCCCGCGCTGGCTGCTGCTGAACAAGATCGACCTGTGGGCACCCGACGAGCGCGACGCAAAGGCGCGGGAGATCGTGGCGCGGCTGGACTGGCGCGCGCCGTGGTTCGCGATCTCGGCGGCGGAGCGGATCGGCACGCACGAGGTGTGCCTCGCGGCGCAGCGCTATTTCGATGAGTGCAAGGCGGATGCCGCAGACGGTGATGTATCGCCTTTCCCCTTCGAAACGAAGGGGGATTGAGGGGGATGGCTTCGGACCGGCGAATGCATTCCATCGCGTCGGTGGCGAGCGGCATCCCCCCGCACCTGCGGTGCGACCCCCTTCCTGCGGAAGGGGGTACGGCTTGCTTCTCCCTTCGAAACGAAGGGGGATTGAAGGGGATGGCCTTTTGAAACCCCTTGTCGCATCCCCCCGATGCTTCGCAT
>DASSRT010000170.1:0-3480 GCA_035701705.1 Rhodanobacteraceae bacterium | reverse complement strand
GAACTGGGACGGGATTCTCGCCCCGGCCCTGCCCATCGGCCCCGAATTGCGCTACATTCAGCTTGCGATTCGGGGGTTTGGACGACATTCATGGCAACGCAGATGAACCCGATGCCCAGCATGCCCGGCCTCACGGGGATTCCCCGTCGCCTCGCGCTGGAGGGCGTGCTGACCGAAGCCGATGCGCGCGCGGCCGTGGATGATGCCGCCAAGCAGAAGCAACCAGTCACCGCCTACCTCGTCGACAACGGCATCGTCGACGGCTTGCGCATGGCGCAGGCGTTGTCCGCCGAGTTCGGCGTGCCAATGCTCGACATCTCGGCCGTGGACGTCACCCAGCTGCCGATGAGCGAGCTCAGCGAAGAGCTCACCGAGAAGCACGGGGCCTTGCCGCTGATGAAGCGCGGCAACCGGCTGTTCGTGGGCATGAAGGATCCCGCCAATCCGCGCGCGCTCGAGGAAATCAAGTTCCATACCAACTGCACGATCGAGCCGGTGCTGATCGAAGCCGAGCAGTTGCGCCGCGGAATCGAGCAAGCCCAGAACGCGCAGAGCATCAACCTTGGCGATGGCGACGCGGATGAAGGCCTCGATGGCTTGACCATCAGCGATGACGACGAGGCCAGCGCCGACAGCGCGATCGTCGATGCCAACGGCAACGACGACGCGCCGGTGGTGAAGTACGTCAACAAGATCCTGCTGGACGCGATCAAGCGCGGCGCCTCGGATATCCATTTCGAACCGTACGAATCGAAATATCGCGTGCGCGTGCGCCTCGACGGCGTGCTGCGGGCGGTTTCCTCGCCGCCGCTGAAACTGGCCCCGCGGATTTCCTCGCGCCTGAAAGTGATGGCGCGCCTCGACATCGCCGAGCGCCGCGTGCCGCAGGACGGGCGCATGAAGTTGAACCTGTCGAAGACCAAGTCGTTCGATTTCCGCGTCTCCACGCTACCGACGTTGGGCGGCGAAAAGATCGTGCTGCGCATCCTCGATGCCGCCGCGGCCAAGCTCGGCATCGAGAAGCTCGGCTACGAGGAAGACCAGAAGGACCTGTTCCTCGAAGCCATCAACAAACCTTACGGCATGGTGCTGGTGACCGGCCCGACCGGTTCGGGCAAGACGGTGTCGCTGTATACCGCGCTCAACATCCTCAACACCGTCGGGCGCAACATCTCGACGGTCGAGGATCCGGTCGAAATCCGGGTCGAAGGCATCAACCAGGTCCAGCAGAACGAAAAGCGCGGCATGACGTTTTCAGCGGCCTTGCGCTCGTTCCTGCGCCAGGATCCGGACGTGATCATGGTGGGCGAAATCCGCGACCTCGAAACCGCGGAAATCGCGGTGAAGGCCGCGCAGACCGGCCACATGGTGCTGTCCACCCTGCACACCAACGACGCCTCGCAAACCATCACCCGCCTGATGAACATGGGCATCGCGCCCTACAACCTCACCTCGTCCGTCTCGCTGGTGATCGCGCAACGCCTCGCGCGCCGCCTGCACGACTGCAAGAAACCGCTGGAACTGCCGAAGGCTGCGTTGCTGGCCGAAGGCTTCACGGAAGAGGACATCGATCGTGGCTTGACCCTCTACGATGCAGTAGGCTGCTCCGGCTGCAACGAAGGCTACAAGGGCCGCGTCGGCATCTACGAGGTCATGACCATGTCCGACGAGATCCAGCGGGCCATCCTGGAAGGCGGAAACTCGATACAGATCGCCGACGCCGCGCGCCGGGCCGGCATCCGCAACCTGCGACAGTCGGCGCTGCTCAAGGTCCAGCACGGCGTCACCAGCCTCGCCGAGATCAACCGGGTCACCAAAGATTAGTCTTGACGCATCCTTCATGCCCGCCGCGGCGGGATGAAGCACCAATCGGAATCGGGGAACACGCTCATGCCCACCGCCACCGTCGCAAGCAAATCCAACGCCAACGTCGGCGCCGCCCGCTCGGCCGTCAAGCAATTGACCGTCTACGAATGGGTCGCGCTGGACAAGCGCGGTGTCCGGATGAAGGGCGAAATGCAAGGCCGCAACGCCAGCCTGGTCAAGGCCGAGTTGCGGCGCCAGGGCATGAACCCGCAGTCGGTCAAGGAAAAGCCCAAGCCGTTGTTCGGCTCGGCCGGCTCGCGCGTGAAACCGCGCGACGTGGCCATTTTCAGCCGCCAGATCGCGACCATGATGGCGGCTGGCGTGCCGATGGTGCAGGCTTTTGAAATCATCGCCGGCGGCCAGCGCAACGTTCGCTTCAAGAACATGCTGACGGACGTCAAGCAGAACATCGAAGGCGGTTCGGCACTGCACGAATCGATGGCCAAATACCCGGTGCAGTTCGACGAGTTGTACCGCAACCTGGTGCGCGCGGGCGAATCCGCCGGCGTGCTCGATACCGTGCTCGACACGGTGGCCACCTACAAGGAACGCATCGAGAGCATCAAGGGCAAGATCAAGAAGGCGCTCTTCTATCCCGCGATGGTGATGGTGGTGGCCTTCGTGGTGATGCTGATTCTGCTGGTGTTCGTGGTGCCGGTGTTCCAGGGCGTGTTCAAGAGCGCGGGCGTGGCGCTGCCGGCGTTCACCCAGATGGTGGTCAACCTGTCTGAGTTCATGCAGAGCTACTGGCTGCCGTTCATCATCGTGCTGATCGCCGCGATCGTCGGCATCGTGATGGCCTACAAGCGCTCGCAGAGTTTCGCGCACACGGTGGATCGCCTGTCGCTGAAAATTCCGATCATCGGCAACATCCTGCGTCAGTCGGCGATCGCGCGCTTCGCCCGCACGCTGGGCGTCACCTTCCACGCCGGCGTGCCGCTGGTGGAAGCACTCGACTCGGTAGCCGGCGCGACCGGCAGCGTCACCTACGGGCAAGCCATCAAGAAGATGCGCGACGACGTGGCCGTCGGCCATCAGTTGCACCTTGCGATGGCGCAGACCAACCTGTTTCCGAACATGGTCACCCAGATGGTGTCGATCGGCGAGGAATCCGGTGCACTGGATTCGATGCTGTTCAAGGTGGCGGAGTTCTACGAAGAGGAAGTCAGCAACGCCGTGGATACCCTGTCGACCCTGCTGGAGCCACTGATCATGGTGATCATCGGCATCCTGGTCGGCGGCATGGTGATCGCCCTGTACCTGCCGATCTTCAAGCTGGCCGGCACGTTCTGAGGTGGCGGCGACATCCCCCCGCGCCTGCGGCGCGACCCCCTTCGTACCGAAGGGGGTAGGACCTACCTCCCAGTTCGCGCCGAAGGGTGGGATATTTCTTCCCCCTTCCGCAGGAAGGGGGATTGAGGGGGATGGCTTTTCGTTGCCGAACCGCATCCCCCCGATGCTGCGCGTCGACCCCTTTCGTACCGAAGGCGGTTGGACTCACCTCCCCGTCCGCGCCGAGGGGGTATTTCTTCCCCCTTCCGCAGGAAGGGGGATTGAGGGGGATGGCTTCTCGCTGCCGAACCGCATCCCCCCGACGCTGCGCGTCGACCCCCT
>DASSRT010000169.1:0-5600 GCA_035701705.1 Rhodanobacteraceae bacterium | reverse complement strand
AGCCCGATCGCCAACCAGGATGTCAATTTCTCGCTCAGCACCAGCGTCGGCGGCATCACCATCCAGCCCAGCAGCAGCAAGACCGATGGCGCCGGCAAGGTCAGTACCGTAGTGCAGGCGGGTACCGTTCACACTTCCGTGGTGGTCACCGCCTCGCTGCCGGCCGGCTCCAACGTACCGGACGCGCAGTCCAGCGCACTCACCATCAGCACCGGCATCCCGACTCAGGCGAGCTTCAGCATCTCTGCCGGCACGCTCAATCTGGAAGCCTATAACGAAGATGGTGTAACGGATCCCATCACCGTGCATCTGGCGGATCGTTTCAATAATCCGGTGCCGGATGGCACCGCGGTCGCATTCACGACCGATGGCGGTCAGATCGAACAGGGCTGCACCACGGTCGCCGGCACCTGCTCAGTCGCCTGGACCAGCGCCAATCCGCGCCCGGGGGACACTTCCACGGGCAGCACGGTTACACCCGTGCACCCCGGACGGGTTGCGATTCTGGCTTATGCCGTGGGTGAAGAAAGTTTCTTCGACAACAACGGCAACGGTGTCTTCGACGACGGCGACACCTTCACCGACATCCCGGAAATTTTCGAGGATGCCGACGAGGACGGTGTGTACACCACGGGACTGGACCCCTTCTTCTTCGACTTTGACAAGTCCGGTACCTACACCACTGCTGACAGCAAATGGGAGGGCCTGTTGTGCCAGGATTCCTCGCGCTGTGGTGGCAGCAACACCATCGGTGTCGGAAAGCAAATCATCATTACCATGTCTACAGGTAACGCTATTATCACTCCTATCAGTCTGACTGTGGCGAACACTGCATTCCTCATCACCGATCTGAATGGCAATCCCATGCCAGAAGGCACCACGTTTGAGGTCACGCAAGCGTCCGTCTGCACCGGCAGCAAGCCGGACGTTCTGCCCTCCGAGCAACCCGACACCAACACTGCGAGCGGGCAATTGGTAACGGTTACGGGACTGGTAGCGTGCCCTCAAGGTACGACGGTGAAAGTCACATCTCCCGGTGGAATCACTACCGGTGGCGTATTCATCATCAACTGATCCCGGTAATGTGCCGTCACATCACCCGCGCATCTTCCTCGTCGGCCCGATGGGTGCCGGCAAGAGTGCGATCGGGCATGAGCTGGCGCGGCTGCTGAAGCGCGAGTTTTCCGATTCCGACCGCGAAGTCGAACGCCGCACCGGCGTGGACATCGCACTGATTTTCGAGAAGGAAGGCGAAGCCGGTTTCCGGCGTCGTGAACGCGACGTCATCGCCGAGCTGACCCAGCGCGACAACATCGTGCTCGCCACCGGCGGCGGCGCGGTGCTGGATGCCGACAACCGCCGGCATCTCGCGGAACGCGGTCTCGTGATCTATCTGCGGGCCACGCCCGAGGCATTGGGCACGCGCACCCGCCGGGCGCCGCGCCGCCCGCTGCTTGCCGATGACGACGATCATGCCAGTCGCTTGCGCGAGCTGTTCGAGGTGCGCCGGCCGTTCTACGAGCAGCTCGCGCAACTCACTGTCGCCACCGATCACGGCCACGTGCGCGCGCTGGCGCGGCACATCGCGCACGAGCTGGAACGGGTCGCATGAGGTCCCTGAGCGTGCAACTCGGCGCACGCAGCTATCCGATCCACATCGGCCCGGGCCTGCTGGGCCAGACCGGCCCCTTTGAACCGCACTTGAAAGCCGGCAGGGTCTGCATCGTCAGTGACGATCGCGTGGCCGCGCTGTATCTCGAACGCGTGCAGCAGACCCTGGCGGCATTCAAACCGCAGAGCGTGATCCTGCCCAACGGCGAGCAGAACAAGCACTGGCAGACCCTGGACCGGATCTTCACGTTCCTGCTGAAGAACGGCTTCGGCCGCGACAGCGTGCTGCTGGCGCTGGGGGGCGGCGTCATCGGCGATCTCGCGGGTTTCGCGGCCGCCTGCTACCAGCGCGGCATCCCCTGGCTGCAACTGCCGACCACGCTGCTGGCGCAGGTGGACGCCTCGGTCGGCGGCAAGACCGCCATCAATCACCGCTACGGCAAGAACATGATCGGCGCGTTCCATCAGCCGCAGGCGGTGATCGCCGATACCGGTACGCTCGCCAGTCTCGATGCGCGCAACTTCAGTGCCGGGCTTGCCGAGGTCATCAAGTACGGCGTCATGGCCGACGCGGATTTCTTCCTGTGGCTGGAGACCCACGTCCAGGCGCTGCTGGCACACGACGGCGAACTGCTGGGCGAACTGATTTACCGCTGCTGCGACATCAAGGCCCGCATCGTCGCAGAAGACGAGCGCGAAGCCGGTCAGCGCGAACTGCTCAACCTCGGCCACAGTTTCGGACACGCCATCGAAGTGGGCCTGGGTTACGGCGAATGGCTGCACGGCGAAGCGGTCGCGGCCGGCATGATGCTGGCCGCCGGCTTGTCCGTGCGCCTGGGCTGGCTGAGTGCTGCCGAATACCGCCGCATCGGCCGGCTGCTGGAGCGCGCCGGCCTGCCCGTCAAACCGCCGGACACGCTCACGCCCGCCGATTTCATGCAGCACATGCGCCACGACAAGAAAGTGCGCGAGGGACGACTGCGGCTGATCCTGCCGCACGGCATCGGCAAGGCCGTGGCGAGCGAGGATTTCGATCCCGCCGCACTCGCCGACACCCTCGCCGGCAAACCGCTGTGAGCGGGCTCGCGCCCTGGGCGGCACAGGACGCGCAATCGCGCGGCCGGCAGCACCCGGAACCCGCCCCCGCCTACCGCAGCGAATACCAGCGCGACCGCGATCGCATCATCCATTCCACCGCGTTCCGCCGGCTCATGTACAAGACCCAGGTGTTCGTCTATGACGAAGGCGATCTGTACCGAACCCGCCTCACGCATTCGCTGGAAGTCGCGCAGATCGCGCGCAGCGTGGCGGTGGCGCTCGACCTCAACGAGCCGCTCACCGAAGCCATCGCCCTCGCCCACGACCTCGGCCACACCCCGTTCGGCCACGCCGGCCAGGATGCGCTCAACGCGGTCATGCGTGATTACGGCGGCTTCGAACACAACCTGCAATCGCTGCGCGTGGTGGACACGCTGGAAGAGCGTTACGCGGAATTCCCCGGCCTCAACCTCACGTTCGAGACCCGCGAAGGCATCCTCAAGCACTGCTCGGCAGCCAACGCGCGCCCGCTCGGCGAGCTGGGCCGGCGCTTTCTGGAACGCGGCCAACCCGGCCTCGAAGCGCAACTCGCCAACCTGGCGGACGAGATCGCCTACAACAGTCACGACGTGGACGACGGCCTGCGCGCCGGTCTGATCCAGCACGAGCAACTGCTGGACATCGGGCTGTATCGCGAGCACCATGCCGCGGTCTCGGCGCGTTATCCCGCGCTTGCGCCGCGGCGCCGCAGCCACGAAATCGTGCGGCGCATCATCAACCGGCTTGCCACCGACCTCATCGAAACCAGCCGCGCACGACTCATGGACGCACAGCCGCGCGACATTGATGCAGTGCGCGCACTGCCCGCGCCGCTGATCGGCTTCAGCGATACGGTCCATGAACAGAACCGGGAACTGTCGCGGTTCCTGCGCGCCCGGCTGTATCAGCATCCGCGCGTGCAGGAGATGACGCGCCACGCCACCCGCATCGTTACCGAACTGTTCGAGGCCTATTTCAATGGCCACGCACCGCTGCCGGACAAGGTCGCGCAACAGGCCGCGGCTGCACCGGCACCGGAGGCCCGTGCCCGCATCGTGGCCGATTACATTGCCGGCATGACCGACCGTTACGCGGAACGCGAGCACCGGCGGCTCGATGCGCGCCCGCGATCCCGCGGAATGGCGTGATAAAATCGCGCTCCGTTCACGCACACCCAAGACTGCCCATGCTCTCCAGCAACTCCGTACCGACACGCGAACGGCTGATTTTCGCGCTGGACCTGCCCGACGCCGAAGCCGCACGCCGCTTCGTCACCACGCTCGGTGACGCGGTGCAGTTCTACAAGATCGGCCTCGAGCTGTTCATGGCCGGCGGCTATTTCGAGCTCCTGGACTGGCTCGCAGAGCAGAACAAGCGCGTGTTCGTGGACCTCAAGTTCTTCGACATCCCGGCCACCGTGCAGGCCGCCGTGCGGCAACTGGCGCAACGCGGCGCCGCGTTCTGCACCATTCACGGCAACCAGTCGCTCATGGAAGCGGCGGCGGAAGTCAAAGGCAATCTCAAGGTACTGGCGGTGACCGCGCTCACCAGCCTGGATCGCGGCGACCTCGACGATCTCGGCTTCCAGTGCGATGTCGAGCAACTGGTCTTGTCGCGCGCGCGGCGCGCACTCGAAGCCGGCTGTGACGGCGTGGTGTCCTCCGGCATGGAAGTGGCAAAACTGCGCGAAGCCATTGATCACCGCCTGCTGGTGGTGACGCCGGGCATCCGCCCGGTGGAGAACCGCCCGGACGACGACCAGAAGCGTGCTGTCACGGTCGAGCAGGCCTTCAACAACGGCGCCGATTACATCGTGGTGGGCCGTCCCATCCGCAAGGCCCCCGATCCGCGCGCGGCGGCCGAAGCGATTCAAACCAGCATCGCTGCCTTGTTCGATACGTAATATGCGGTTCTTTATCTCCCTCTCCGTTCGGGAGAGGGTCGGGGAGAGGGTTCGTGGCCCAGACAACGCTTGAAAACGACCTCTTGCTGCGCGCGCTGCTGCGCGAACCCGTCGAGCGCACGCCGGTCTGGATCATGCGTCAGGCCGGACGTTACCTGCCCGAGTACCGCACCACGCGCGCGCGTGCCGGCAGCTTCCTCGATCTCATGCGCACGCCGGAACTGGCCTGTGAAGTCACCCTGCAACCGGTGGCGCGTTTCCCGCTCGACGCCGCCATTCTTTTTTCCGACATCCTCACCATTCCCGCCGCCATGGGTCTCGGCCTGCATTTCGTGGAAGGTGAAGGTCCGGCCTTCGAGCAGCCGGTACGGGACGCCGCGGGTGTCGCGCGACTCGGCCTGCCCGATCCGGAACAGGACCTGCGTTACGTGATGGATACGGTGCGTCTGGTGCGCCGGGAGCTGGCCGGTCGCGTGCCGCTCATCGGTTTCGCCGGCAGCCCCTGGACCATTGCCAGCTACATGATTGAAGGCCGTTCCAGCCGTGATTTTGCGCGCATCAAGGGCCTGCTCTATCAGGAACCCGCCACCCTGCACGCGCTGCTGGAGAAACTCGCGCAGGCCGCCACCCTGTACCTGAACGCGCAGATCGCGGCCGGCGCGCAGGCCGTAATGCTGTTCGACACCTGGGGCGGCGCGCTCAGCACGGAAACCTACCGTGAATTCTCCTTGCGTTACATGCAGGCCATCATTTCAGGACTGACACGCAGGCACGACGACCGGCGCGTGCCCGTGATCCTGTTCACCAAGGGCGGCGGCGGCTGGCTGGAACAGATGGCGGGAGCCGGCGCGGATGCACTCGGCCTCGACTGGACCCAGGACATCGGCGAGGCACGCCGGCGCGTCGGCGACAAGGTGGCGTTACAGGGCAATCTCGATCCCGCCGTGCTGCTCGCCGCGCCCGACATCATCCGCGAACAGGCCGGAAGAATTCTGGCGGGATTCGGCGA
>DASSRT010000168.1:0-2439 GCA_035701705.1 Rhodanobacteraceae bacterium | reverse complement strand
CGACTCGGTGGAATCGATTCGCGACGCGGCGTTCGACCATGACCAACCGATGCCGTGCCACTGCTTCGAAACCGGCGCGAAGTGGCATTACGTGTGGACGCGCGACTTGTCGTATGCGGTCGACCTTGGTTTGTGGCGCTACGACGCCGCGCGTTCGCGCAACGGCTTGCTGTTCAAACTGTCGGATGTGCGCGCGAAAGGCGTCCCGCAAGGCTTGTATCCGATGCAGGACACCGGCTCCGGCGGCAGCTGGCCGATCAGCACCGATCGCGTGGTGTGGTTCCTCGCGGCGAGACACTTGCTTGGCGACAAGTCGACCGACGGCCGCGCCTTCGCCGACAAAGTGTGGACTGCGCTCAACGACACGCTGGCGCAGGATCGCGAATATGCCTTCGATCCGCGCATGGGTTTGTATCGCGGCGAGACCTCGTTCCTCGACTGGCGCGAGCAGAGCTATCCGGCGTGGACGAAGGACAACGTGGTCTGGATCGCGCAGTCGTTCGCGCTGTCCACCAACGTGCTGCACTACGAGGCGTTGCGCTTGGCGGCAAGCATGGCGGCGCAACGCCACGACGCGCGGGCGACGACCTACGCGGCACATGCCGACGCGTTGAAGCGGGCGATCAACACGCACTTCTGGCGTACCGATCGCGGCCTGTACATGAGTTACATCGGCGGCGATGGCCAACCGGTGGAAGCCTACGACCTGCTCGGGATTTCTCTCGCGATCACCAGTGGCGTCGCCGACGCGGCGCGCGCACGTGCGTCGCTCGCGCACTATCCCGCGTGGCCAGCCGGAAGCCCCGTGATCTGGCCCGAACGCGCCGACCAGCCGATCTACCACAATCGCGCGATCTGGCCGTTCGTCAGCGCGTACGCCTTGCGCGCTGCCCGCAAGCTCGACGACCCGGCGCTGATCGCATTCGAGGTGAGGTCGATCATGCGCGGCGCCGCGTTGGCCGGTTCCAACATGGAGAACTACGAACTGGCGACGCAGGCGACCCACGTCGACGACGGCAAGCTCAGTGGGCCGGTGGTCGACTCAAAGCGCCAGTTGTGGTCGGTGGCGGCGTACCTCGACATGGTGGCCGAAGGCGTGTTCGGAGTGACGGCCGACGGCCGCATCCAGCCTAAGCTGCCGGTGTCGCTGGTGCCGATGCTTTTCGGCAAGCGGACTTCAATCAGTGTGCGCCTGCCGCGGCGGCAACTGACGCTGCAGCTGCCGAAGCACATGGAAGGCAACCTGCTGGTCGCGGACACCATCACGCACGCCGGCAACGCCACGGTCGTCGCGTTGAAGGCCGTGTCGGTACCGGCGATTCCGCTGCGCACGAACGCGCCGCTGTACGCGCCGGCGACGCCCGCCGCTCCGAGCGTGACGCACAGCAACGGGGCTTTGAAGGTCAAAGTCGGCGGCGGGCGAGGGATCTTGTATGTCGATGGCAAGCGCTATGGCAACATCGGCAGTGCTTGGCTGTTGGCGAACACGCGCACGCAGCGCTGCCTGCGCGTGACCACGCTCGGCGAGCATGGCATCGAGTCGCTGCCGAGCCTTCCGACCTGCGTCGGTGACGCGAGTGTGGTGGGCGGCGCCTGGCCGCGCGCGTGGACCGCAGCGGTGGGCGGCGAATATGAGGCGACCCTGGAATACCGCAATGACCACGGCCCGATCAACACCGGCATCACCGCGGCCGTGAAGCAATTGCTTGTCCGTTGCGGCGATGCACCGGCGCAAATCATGCCGATCGTGATGCCGCACAGCCTCGGCGAGCAGCAGTCGACCACCGCTACGTTCAGCGCGCGGCGCGGGGATCGTTGTGCCTTCACGCTGCAACAGGGGTTCAACATGAGTGATCTGGCGAAGTTCGCGCATTACACCGGCGGCGAAGGCGGCAACAGCGGGCCGTTGAACGAGGCCAGCGTCGGCGCGCTGCGGCTCGTGCCCATCGCCGCGCGCGGAAACACGCCATGACCCGCAAGCCCGCGCTCTCGTTCTGGCAAATCTGGAACATGTGTTTCGGATTCCTCGGCATCCAGTTCGGTTTTGCGCTGCAGAACGCCAACGTCAGCCGCATCTTCCAGACCCTCGGTGCCAGCGTTACCGACATTCCGGCGCTGTGGATCGCGGCGCCGCTGACCGGCCTGATCGTGCAGCCGTTGATCGGCCACTGGTCCGACCGTACCTGGGGCCGGCTCGGTCGGCGTCGGCCGTATTTCCTCGTCGGTGCGGTACTCGCCACGCTGGCGTTGCTGGCAATGCCGAACTCGTCCGCGTTGTGGATCGCGGCGGGGCTGCTGTGGATCATGGATGCCTCGTTCAACGTCGCGATGGAGCCATTCCGCGCATTCGTGGGTGACCAGTTGCCCACGCAACAGCGCGCCAAGGGCTACGCGATGCAGAGCTTCTTCATCGGCATCGGCGCGGTGGTGGCATCACTG
>DASSRT010000167.1:0-2134 GCA_035701705.1 Rhodanobacteraceae bacterium | reverse complement strand
CCGCTGCGAGCGCGGGAAGATGAAGGTGTGGGCGCCCGGCCACGCCGCGCGCGCACGCGCGAACGCCGCATCGGGGGCCTCGCCGATCCAATCCCGCACCTGCTCGAAGTCGGCGGCGATCAGCAACACTCCCTGTTCCGGCGGGCGCCGTTTCATTGCGAAAATGCGGTCGAACGCGTCGCGGTTGTCCGGATCGCAACCGAGTCCATACACGCCTTCGGTCGGATACGCCAACACCCCGCCTGCAAGCAGCAACGCGGCGGCGGCTTCGGTTCGATCGGAATTGAAGTGATGCATCGTTGGCTCACAGGCAACACATGTTGAACCCTCTCCCCCGAACGGCTTCGTGTTCGGGGGAGAGGACAGGGTGTGGGGGCGTGGCCGCAACCAAGCGGTGTTCCCCCTCACCCCAACCCTCTCCCCCAAGCGATGAAGCTGCTTGGGGGAGAGGGAGACAGATTCGGTGAACACGCCGCCTGCGCGCAGCAACGCGGCGGCAGAGTCGATCTCCTCGATGCCGAAAATGCGCACGGCTCAGACGTCGAACGGCGGCGTTTCGGTCGCTGCGTTCGCCGTGGCTTTTGCGCGCGCGGGCTTCTTGGTCGCGGGCTTCTTGGTCGCGGTCTTTTTCGCAGCCGACTTCTTCGCCGGCGTCTTTTTCGCGCCGGTCTTCTTTGCCGTGGATTTTCCGGTCGCCGCCCTTTTCGCTGCAGCCTTCTTCGGCGCCGCCTTTTTCGCAGCCGACTTCTTGAAGGCACCGCGGCCACGCCGCACCGGGGCGGCCTCGATCAGCGCCTTGCACTCATCGTGCGTCAACGACTTGGGTTCGCGATCCTTCGGCACCTTGGCGTTCTTCTCGCCGTCGGTGATGTACGGCCCGTAACGGCCGTTCAGCACCTGGATGCCATCGCCGAAATCGCTGATGACGCGGTTGGCGATCAGTTCCTGTTTCTCGCGGATGACCTGCAGCGCGCGCTCAAGGGTGATGGTGTAGGCGCTGTCATCGCCCTTCAGCGACGCGTACAGCTGGCCCTTTTTCACGAACGGGCCGAAACGCCCGATCGCAGCGCTGATTTCATCGCCATCGGCGTCGACGCCGAGCATGCGCGGCAGCTTGAACAGCTCCAGCGCCTCGGCCAGAGTGATCGTGTGCATGCTCTGCCCGGGCAGCAGCGATGCAAACTTCAATTTCTCGTCGCTGTCCTTGTCGCCGAGCGCGGCATACGGTCCGTAGCGACCGAGCCGCACCGATACCGGCTTGCCGGTCACCGGATCATCGCCCAGCAGGCGCGCGCCGGTGGCCTCGGAACGATCGACGGTTTCCATCTTGTCGTCGACCAGCGCCTTGAACGGCTTCCAGAATTCCGCCAGCAGCGGCTGCCATGCCTCTTCACCGCGACTGACCGCGTCGAGCTCGTCTTCGAGCTTGGCGGTGAAATCGTAGTCGACGTATTGCGTGAAGTGCGCGGTCAGGAACTTCGCCACCGCGCGGCCGACGTCGGTCGGCTTGAAGCGGCGCGCATCGAGGATCACGTATTCGCGCGACAACAGGGTCTGGATGATGCTGGCGTAGGTCGACGGCCGGCCGATGCCGAACTCTTCCAGCGTTTTCACCAGCGAAGCCTCGGAATAGCGCGGCGGTGGCTCGGTGAAGTGCTGGTCGGTGGCGATGTCGGACAGCGGCACCGCCTCACCGACGGCGAGCGCCGGCAACTTGCGCGCTTCCTCGTCTTCCTCGGACTTCGCATCGCGGCCTTCCTCGTAGACCGCGAGGAAGCCGGGATCCACCACCGTGGTGCCGGTGGCGCGGAAGGCCGCATCGCCGCCGCAGGGAAACTCGACCGCGACCGTGTTGAGGGTCGCCGCTTTCATCTGGCAAGCAACCGCACGTTTCCAGATCAATTCGTACAACTTCAGCTGGTCGGGCGTCAGGTACGCCGCGACCGAACGTGGCGTACGCAGCGCCGAAGTCGGGCGCACCGCTTCGTGCGCTTCCTGCGCGTTCTTGGACTTGGTCTTGTAGACCATCGCGTGCTCGGGCAAGCCCTGCTTGCCGAATTCGCGCTCGATGGCCTGGCGCAATTCCGCCACCGCCTCCCCGGAAAGGTGGGTGGAGTCGGTACGCATGTAGGTG
>DASSRT010000166.1:0-5962 GCA_035701705.1 Rhodanobacteraceae bacterium | reverse complement strand
GGTAATTGCGAAAATTGTGCACTGGCGCACAGCCGCAAATTTGCGGTAGGATCGGCTCCGCTGAGTTAGCCGAGCCTCGGGGGGAGGCTTGTTGGGGCCGGTTGTCGACCGTTTGACGATCGCATCGCTGTCTTCACTCTCGCTAGTCAGTGTTTCAAGTTGCGCACGCGAGTGCGTTGTAATCCAACCAATCGAGTAGTAAGGAGTCAGTTATGTCGGAGCGTCAGACCGGCACGGTAAAGTGGTTCAACGATGCCAAGGGCTTTGGTTTCATCAGCCGCGAGAACGGTGAAGATGTGTTCGTGCATTTCCGCGCGATCACCGGCACCGGCTTCAAGTCCTTGCAGGAAGGCCAGAAGGTCACCTTCAACGTCGTCCAGGGTCCCAAGGGCCTGCAGGCCGATGCGGTTGAAGCAGCCTGAACCAGCGTAGCCAGGCAAAACGAAAGGGCCCCGCAGCAATGCGGGGCCTTTTTGTTGGGCGCGTGTGCGATTGGTGGGATGATACGCACGCATGTACGCCAACTTTCGCGAGTTCTATCCCTTTTATCTCGGCGAGCACAGCGATCGCCGCTGCCGGCGCATGCACGTGCTCGGCTCGTGCCTGGTGATCGCCGCGATCGTGGTTGCTGTCGTCACCCGCAATCCATGGTGGCTGATCGGTGCGCCGGTGGCTGGTTACGGCTGCGCCTGGATCGGGCATTTTGCGTTCGAGAAGAACCGGCCTGCGACCTTTCGCCATCCCGTCTACAGCTTCATGGGTGATTGGGTGATGTTTGTCGACGTCCTCCGCGGACGCGTGCGCATCTGAACGCGCACACGGCTGCGTCGCTACAATTCGCCGCATGACCGACCCGCGTTTTGCCGGCATCGAACGACTTTATGGTGCCGGCAGCGTGGCGCGGCTCGGCAGTGCGCACGTCGCCGTGATCGGGCTGGGCGGAGTCGGGTCGTGGGCCGCCGAAGCCTTGGCGCGCAGCGGCGTCGGTGCACTCACGTTGATCGACGCCGACGAGGTTTGTGTCTCCAACACCAACCGCCAGTTGCACACCCTGGCTTCCACGCTCGGCCGCAGCAAAGTCGGCGTGATGGCCGAGCGCTTGCGCGAAATCCATCCCGACATTCGCGTTGAAGCGGTGGAGCGCTTCGTGACGCCTGCCACGCTGGACGAATTGCTCGATCGCGGTTTCGACCTGGTGCTCGATGCCTGTGATGCGTTTCGCGTCAAGGTCGAGATGACGGTGTGGTGCCGGCGTCGCAAGCTGTCGTTGATCGTCTGTGGCTCCGCGGGCGGACGGACCGATCCCACCCAGATCCGGGTGCGCGACCTGTCGCGGACTGAACACGATGCATTGCTCAGCCTGATGCGGCGCAAGCTGCGCCAGGAATTCAACTTCCCGCACAATCCCGGCCGCTACTTTGGCGTGCCCGCGGTGTATTCGCTGCAGAACGTGCGCTACCCGCAGGCCGATGGCAGCGTCTGCGGACACCGGCCGGATGGCGGCGACTCGATGCGGTTGGGCTGCGAAGGCGGCCTCGGTGCAGCCAGCCACGTGACGGCGGCCTTTGCGTTCGCGGCGGTCGCCCGGGCGATCGAGATGCTGTTGCAGCGGGATCCGTCGCGCTCAGGCATCGCGCAGGAATAACCGGCGCGCGTTGGCGGTGGCCGCATGCGCCAATTCGGCGGCCGTGGTGTGGCGCAATGCCGCGATGGATTCAAGCACCTCGACCAGACAGGCGGGTTGGTTGCGCTGCCCGCGATGCGCGGCGCCGGGCTGGTCTGGGGCATCCGTTTCCAGCAAAAGGCATTCCATCGGCAGCGTCGCGGCGATCTGCCGAAGCCGACGCGCGCGCTCGTAGGTGACGGGTCCGCCGATGCCAACGTAAAAGCCGAGGCGCCAGAGTTCACGCGCCTGTTCGATGCTGCCGGAAAAACTGTGCACCACGCCACGCAGCGGCTTGCCGAAGCGGCGCAGCTCCAGGATCACGGCTTCGAAGGCCCGGCGTGCGTGCAACACCAATGGCAGGTTGAACCGATGCGCCAGTTCGAGCTGTCCGCGCAACAGGCGCAATTGCCGCCCGCGATCCAGCCCGGTTTCGAAACAGTCCAGCCCGCATTCGCCAACCGCCGCGGCCGGATGCGCGTCCAGCCAATCCGCCAAGGCATCGAGGTCGGCGTCGGCATGCCGGTCGAGATAGCAAGGATGCAATCCGTAGGCCGGATACAGTCCGGGTCGGGACGCGCACAGCGCGTGAAGCTTCGGCCAGCCCGCGCGCTCGATTGCCGGAATCAGCAGCTCGTGCACGCCGGCCGCGGTCGCGTTCGCCAGCACCTCATCACGGTCGGCGTCGAAGTCGGCCGCGTCGAGATGCACGTGGCTGTCGAACAGCGCCGAGTCTGACGGCATGTCGGTCATTGCGGTAGCCTGAACGGTGACAGGGGCGGCGTCGCGGCATTGACGCTACGTTCATTGTCGGGTTGATTGAATCAGACTGCCACATGGGCTTCACATCCGGGAGATGAGCATGAACAAGAATTCAGTGCTGGCACGCGCGATCTGCGTGTCGCTTGGGGTGGTGATGGCAGCATCGCTGGGCGCCTGTTCCGGTAGCGGCGGCCAGGGGCAGGCGACCAACCAGCCCGCCAATCTGGCGTTGACGACCTCGGCGGCGTCACAGCTGCCACCGGAGGGCGGCGGCACGATGCCCGATGGCAGCCAGGCTACCGGCCAAGCGGGTGCCAACGCACAACCCGAATTCGCGCAGGTGGTGGCGGTGACCCCGCTGAAGGAGTCCACGACCACCACTTCGCCGCGCCAGGAATGCAGGGACGAGCAAGTGCAGGTTCCCAGGGAGTACAAGGACAAACACCAGATTGGTGGCGCCGTAGTTGGCGGCCTGGTCGGCGCCTTGGCGGGCAATCAGGTGGGAGGCGGCAAGGGCAAGAAGGTGGCAACACTGGCGGGCGCTGCGGCGGGCGCCTACGCCGGTCATGAGATTCAGAAGAACCACCAGGAAAAGAACGCCACCGAGACTGAGACCCGGAACGTTTGCAAGACCGTGACCGACAAGACCACCAAGACCACCACGACCGGCTACGACGTCACCTACACCTTGAACGGCAAGACCGGCCATGTCCGCATGGATCACAACCCGGGCGTCGGCACTGGCTTGCCGGTCCGCAATGGTGAGGTTGTCGCCGGTGACGCGAAGTCGGGCAGCTATTACCGCTGACATCGCAGCTTGATCGACGCCAGACAGCAAAGGAGTAGCGCCATGTCAAAGCGAATGTTTCTGAAGACCGGATCGGGCAAGCGCCCGCTCGCTCTCGTGATTTGCCTCACGGCCGCCACGTCGTTGCTGGCTGGCTGCGCGCCTGCCTACAACAACCGGCCCGGCGGCTATTACGGCGGGCAGCCGGCCGGCTACAACCAGGGTGGCCGGTGCTACCAAGGTTGTGGCTATGTCCGCGACATCCGCCAGGTGCAGTTGGGTGACCGCAATGACAACGGCGCCGTGCTCGGTACGGTCATCGGCGCCGTCATCGGCGGCGTGATCGGACACCAGGTGGGCGGTGGCAATGGCAAGAAGGCCGCCACGGTGGCCGGAGCGGTTGCCGGTGGCGTCGCCGGGCATGCGATCGGCGAGCGGCGTGGCGGCGGCTACGGTTGGCAGGTGGTGGTCCAATTGAACGATGGACGCTACGCCACCGTGACCCAACGCGACCAGCCGACGGTGCGGGTCGGCGAGCGGGTCATGATCCGCGGCAACGAAGTGTATCGGTATTGAGTTCAGGACACGATCTGTTCTACCACCAAACGAAAGAACCCTCCGAATGGAGGGCTCTTGCTTTGGGGGGGGGGGCGGTTGTTGGCGTCGTGCTAATCGACGACGTAAAACTCGTGGTCGCCGATCGTCGCGATCGGATTCTTCGCCCAGGCCGCCGTCGTTCCGAGCTTGATGAAGTGATTGGCGCCCGGCACCACCAGCTTGCGGTCGGCTGCCGGCTCGTTCCAGATCGCGATGGCCTGGCCGGCGATTTGCCAGGCCTTGTTCCAGGCGACCGGGTTGTCGATCTTGTAGCTCTTCGGATTGGTGGTCAGCGCAAACTGGTGCGGCGCGGTGACCACGTCGCAAACGGTGCTGCCGTAGCGGCCCATGTCGAGGCGATCCAGCGCGACTTCCGCCACGGCCAGCTGGCCGCGGGTGGGTTGGCTGCGCGCCTCCATGTAAACGGTGGCGGCCAGGCAGGTTTGATCGGCGACTGGCCGCGGCAGCAGCGCAATCATGCCGAGTAACAGGCCCAAGGTCATCGGGTCGTTCTCCTGTGGTTGGCACCACATGCCGGACCGGGCCGACACCTGGCTTTGGAACACGGCGGGCAACAGGCCTTCGCCGCAATGTGGAAAAGATGTTGACGGGCGTTCCCGGCACGTGTCGCCGGCAAGGGCCGGGCGGGCGGGTACTACTCTGCGCCAACGGTTTTGGGCAATCGGTGTGACCGATGTTGCACGCAGTGCGGACCTTCCGGACTGCGCGAAGACCCGGCCGTCAGGGGCCGGGTTGCGAAAACTGCGCGCAGAGTAAAGGCCGCATTTTGCCCGCGCAAGTGCCCAAATGTGAACAATGCGTGTAGAGACCCTGACCGTTCAGGCTTGGGCTAAGACTGAAATGTATCAACGATTCTGTAAATATTTCCCAAGATATTGATTTCACTACTGTGATGAATGCCTATGACAGCCAGGACATGGCAAGTCCCGTGCTCCAGGACGGCATCCAGTATTCGCGCGGAGATGCTGCCGTCGCCTTCACGGGCCTCGCCGGGGGGGGGCGGAACCGAACCCTGGAGGTAGGCGAGCTTGTATTTGTGGGCGCCGCGATAGTGCAGCCGTGCCACGATTTCCTGCCCGGGGTAGCACCCTTTTTTGAACGCGATGGCGCCCAGACGTTCCAACCCCAATGCCTGCGGGATATAGCGCGGTTCAGCATCGCGGGGCAGGCTGGGCCAGCCGTCCTTGATGTCTGCCAGTCGCCAATCGGCGTGGGCTGCGGCGTCGCAGGCGGTATTGGGAGCAACGACGGGGTCGAGCCAGAAGCTGCGAAGCCCGTACCCCAACGCAAGCGAGTCGCCGTCACGCAGCAGCTCAGTGGCGGGCTGCGGGCCACCGATCCGCGCGGTGAAGGTCTGTACGCGCAGCGTTGCCTTGCGTCGCAGCAGGAAACGGCCCAGGCCGTCGCGGGTGGCATTGGCGTCACCGCCACGCAACACCGCAAGCAGGGTTCCGTCGCCAGGATCCGCAAGATGCATCAGCGCCTGTACGCGCCCCTGCGCGTTCAACCACGCGTTCCATTGCCAGCGTCCCGGCGCAAGCGCATCCACGTCGCCGGAAAACTGGCTCTGTGCAAAGCGGCGCGCGTCAGCGCCTTCGATGACGATGCAATCGACATGGCCAATGGCCGGAAGCGAAGCAATCTGCATGCGTTGAACCAGTTCACGGGGTGGATCGGCAACGGCGATTCTGTGTGCGGGTGATTGAACAGTGCAACAATGTACGGCGAATCCACCCGCATGTGATCGCAGCGAATGACGGCTGAAACCGACAAGCCTGCGCCGGATCCGCAACCGGCAGCCAGCAACACCGCAACACCCATGCCCGCGGCGAAGCGCGAGCGTCCGACGCCCGAGGGCGACGATCTCGACCCGACGCGCTACGGCGATTGGGAAAAGAACGGGCGTTGCATCGATTTTTGAGCGTTGCCTGCCGCGTGCGCGCATGCTGCGCTTCGCGGGATGGGGGTGTTCATGCGACAATGGAAAGTGATCGTCGTCGCTGACGCCGACGTGGGGAAGCTGTTTTGCCAGTCGTAACCGGGAATTCCGACATGCCAAGTTCCAGACCGTTGTCGCCGCATCTGGGTATCTACCGTTGGCGCGTCACGATGTTTCAGTCGACCATGCACCG
>DASSRT010000165.1:0-5070 GCA_035701705.1 Rhodanobacteraceae bacterium | reverse complement strand
TGAGCTACAGGCGCGTAGTTGCCGCATTTTCGCAAGAATCCGCCCCAGGCGCGACAACCTCGTCAGCGCTGATGCTTCCTCTTCGTCATTGGTGCGATAGCCGCGGGAGTGCCACAAACGCCGCACGCCGCACCAGCCGGGCGCGCGACGCTGCATCCCGCGTTGTTGGCATGGTCGAGTCTCGTCCCGCGTTCAGCGGCTGAGGGGTTATCATCCAAGATCAACCGACGGGAGACGATCATGCATCGAATGCTGGCGGCATTTGCGCTTACTGCCTTTGCGATGGTTGCGGCGGCTGCCGAACCCGGGCTGCCGGTGCACCCGGCGCCCGCGGGCGCGCGGGTGTACATCATCAGCCCGGCCGACGGGGCCACCGTTGGGCGCAAATTCACGGTGAGGTTCGGCCTTGCCGGAATGGGGGTGGCACCGGCAGGCGTTGACAGGTCTGATACAGGACATCACCACCTGCTGATCGACGTACAGACTTTGCCGGTCGCAGGCCAGCCGATCCCGAACGACGCCCATCACCGGCATTTCGGCGGGGGGCAGACCGAAACGGTGCTGCAGCTCGCACCCGGGACCCACACGCTGCAGCTCGAGTTCGCCGATGCGAACCACGTGCCGTTTGCGCCGCCGATGGTGTCGAAACGGATCACCGTCCACGTTCAGTGAAAAAGCCGCGCGGATTGCTTCGCGCGGCTTCGGGATGGGTGGGTTTTGCGTGCGAGCGACTAGCGCGCGAACAGCGGCTTGCTGAGGGCAGATATCAGGCCGCGTTTGGGACGTGCATTGCCGGTGGTCGAAGCGACTGCCGCGGCGCCCGCGGCCGTGTCTTCCAGACGCCCGGCGGCGTGGCAGGCGTTGACGTAGTCGGTGACTTCTTCCAGCGAGGTGCCGGATGCGGCGGCAATTTCCTCGATGGTGGCCGGATCTTTCGACATCGCCTTGGCGATCCGGAAGTGGCGCGGGAACTCGCGTTCGGTTTCCGGCCAGCGTGCCAGTTTGTAGCGCGCGCCGCTGAGCAGGCGACGGCCGAGGATGCCCGGGGTTGCGACGAGGCCGGCAAACCAGCGCAGGCGTTCCAGCGGCTGTGCGGTTTGGGCCGCGCGCACGCTCTTCAGTGCCTCGGAATACACCGGAGTCCAATTGGTGGTGGGCTGCTGCAGCAGCGATTCAAGCGGCTTCAGCGATGTGGATTCGAAATAGTAGGCATCCTTTTCGGGATCGACCACCAACTCCGCACCGTCGATACCAACCAGCTTGCGTGCGCCCGGCAGGGCTCCCAGCACGATCGCTTCCGCAACGTTGACCGGACCGACTTCCTCGACGGACGCAGCGGTGTCTGCCGCCGGTTCCGCGGCCGCCGGAAAATCGTTGGCGGTTGCCGGGGCATCATGCATGCCGGTAAGCCAGGCTTCGAGGCCAGCTGCCGTGGTGCGTGGCGAATCCGCCGCTTTCGATTCGAGTGTCATGTTGTCGGTGCCTTGCATGTCAGCATTCCTTTTGAATGCCATACAAAGGGTTTCGCTGGGAACCTGCATTACCCGTGCCGGAAACTCCGGCGCGATCAAAGTTTACGCATTGCCGCGCGTCATGGCGCATGCCAAGTGGTGAACATTGGTTACACGCCAAGCGAGGCGCCATGCGCTTCGGAGGGTTGCCGTGCCTGCAGGTTCCACAACGCGGCGTAGCGGCCGCCGTTGTCCAGCAAACTCGCATGGGTGCCACTTTCGACTACCCGTCCATGGTCCAGCACCAGGATGTGGTCGGCCTCGACGATGGTGGACAAACGGTGCGCAACGATAAGCGTGGTGCGGCCCCGGGCGATGTCCGCGAGCTCGCGCTGGATGATTTTTTCGGTGCGCGTATCCAGTGCCGAGGTGGCTTCGTCGAAGACCAGGATGGCCGGATTCTTCAACAACGCGCGGGCGATGGCCACCCGCTGCTTTTCGCCGCCGGAGAGCTTGAGGCCGCGCTCACCGACGGTGGTTTCGTAGCCCTGCGGCAGCGACATCACGAAGTCGTGGATATGCGCGGCGCGCGCCGCGGCCTCGACTTCCTCGGCGCTGGCGTCGGTACGGCCATAGGCAATGTTGTAAAAAATTGTGTCGTTGAACAGCACGGTGTCCTGCGGCACGATTCCGATGGCTGCGCGCAGGCTTTGCTGTGTCACTTCGCGAATGTCCTGCCCGTCGATGGTGATGCGTCCGGCGGTGACGTCGTAGAAACGGAACAACAGGCGCGAGAGGGTCGACTTGCCCGCGCCGGTTGCGCCGACCACGGCCAGCGTCTGGCCCGGCGGGATGCTGAAGTCGATGTCGTCGAGGATCGCGCGGTCCGGGTTGTAGCGGAACGAAACGTGTTCGAAACGCACCTCGCCGCCACGCGCGTGCAGTGCCGGTGCCGCGGGCGCATCTTCCACCTCGGCGTGCTCGTCCAGCAGCGCGAACATGTGTTCCATGTCGATCACGCCCTGCTTGATCTGGCGCCAGGTGAAGCCCAGCATGTTGAGCGGGATCGCGAGCTGCAGCAGCCAGCCGTTGACCATCACGATGTCGCCCACCGACAGCTGGTGCGCCACCACGCCCATCGCCGCCATTGCCATCAATGCGGTCAGGCCAATCGCGATCACCAGTGCCTGCGCGCCGTTCAACACCGCGAGCGATGATTCGGTCTTGACCGCAGCGTCTTCGTAGCGGCGCAGGTCGGCATCGTAACGGTTGGCTTCGAATTCCTCGTTGCCGAAATACTTCACCGTCTCGTAGTTGAGCAAGCTGTCGACCGCGCGTGCATTGGCGAGGCTCTCGGCGGCGTTCATCGTGCGCACGCCGGCGGTGCGCCATTCGGTGATCCAGATGGTCGCACCGATGTAGAGCAGCATCGTCACCAGCGTCACCACCGCGAAGCGCCAATCGAAATGCCGCAGCAGCAGCACGATCACCACCACGATCTCGAACAGGGTAGGGATGATGTTGAACACCACCCAGCCGAGCAGGTTGTAGACGCCGCGCGTGCCGCGCGAAATGTCGCGGCCGATGCCGCCGGTGTGGCGATCCAGATGGAAACGCAGCGACAGTTGGTGCAGATGGCGGAAGGCGTCGAGTCCCGACGCCCGCATCGCGCGCTGGCTGACGCGTTCGAACACGGTGTCGCGCAATTGGCCGAACAGCGCGCCGATCAGGCGCAACACGCCGTACACGGCGATCAGCGCGATCGGCACCGTCAGCATCGCGATGCGCGGGTCGAGATGGTCGACGATGTCCTTGAAGGCGACCGGTACCCACACGGTCGCCACCTTGGCGATCACCAGGAAGGCGGCGGCAATCAACATCCGGCCCGGGTAGTGGCGTATGTAGGGCCACAACATCGACAGCACGCGACGTTCGCGGGCGGGTTTGGCGGGGAGGTTGGCGGCGGAGTCGTTCATCGCAGGATGATGGGGGCGCCGCGTTGCGGCTACCAGTCCCGCAGGGAGCATTTTCCACGGATAAACACGGATGAGCACGGATTGACCGCAGCGATCGGTGTCGATCCGTGCCATCCGTGGCAGATGCTTTGGCCGTGGGGAGCACAGGCCGGTGTGCGTGAGCCATTACAATGCGCGAACTTCCTGTTGCCTTGTGCCCATGACCTTCCGCACCCGCTTTGCCCCCAGCCCCACCGGATTCCTGCACATCGGCGGTGCGCGCACCGCGCTGTATTGCTGGCTGGAGGCGCGCCATCGCGGCGGCCAGTTCATCTTGCGCATCGAAGACACCGACCGCGAGCGCTCCACCGTTGCCGCGGTGCAGGCGATCATCGACGGCATGCACTGGCTGGGCCTCGACGCCGACGAGGGCCCGTTCTACCAGACCCAACGGATGCAACGTTACGGCGAAGTCGCGCAACAGTTGCACGACGCGGGCAAGGCCTATTGGGCCTACGAGTCGAAGGACGAGCTGGACGCGATGCGCGAGGCCATGAAGGCGCGCGGCGAGAAGCCGCGTTACGACGGCCGCGCGCGCGATGCGAACCTGCCCTGTCGCGACGATCCGAACCGCGTGCTGCGTTTCCGCAATCCGCAGGCCGGCAGCGTGGTGTTCGAGGACAAGGTGAAGGGCCGGATCGAGATCGCCAACGCCGAACTCGACGATTTCGTGATGGTGCGCTCCGATGGCTTCCCCACCTACAACTTTGCGGTGGTGGTGGACGACATCGACATGGGTATCACCGAGGTGATCCGCGGTGACGACCACGTCAACAACACGCCGCGCCAGATCAACCTGTACGAGGCCCTGGGCGCGCCGGCACCGACTTTCGCGCACCTGCCGATGATCCTAGGACCGGACGGGCAGAAGCTTTCCAAGCGGCACGGCGCGGTCGGGGTGATGCAGTACCGCGAAGACGGCTATCTTCCGCACGCGCTGCTGAATTACCTCACGCGCCTTGGCTGGTCGCACGGCGACCAGGAAATTTTCTCGCTTGCGGAAATGGTCGAGCTGTTCGACATCGCCAACGTCAATCATTCGGCGGCGCGCTTCGATTTCGCCAAGCTGGGCTGGCTGAACCAGCATTACCTCAAGACCGACAATCCGCTGGACGTCGCGCGCGAATTGGCGTGGCACCTGAATCGCATCGGCATCGATCCTTCCGCGGGTGGTCCGTGCCCCGTGGATGTGGTGATGGCGTTGCGCGAGCGCGTGCAGACCCTGAAGGCGATGGCCGAGCAGGCGCGCATCTGGTATCGACCGATCGAGGCGTGGGACGAAAAGGCCGTCGCCAAACACCTGCGCGCGGCCGGCGCGGCCGACGCGCTGCGTGCGATGCAGGCCAAGCTCGCGGCGCTGGCGGAGTGGACGCCAGCAGCGATCCATGCGCTGGTCGCGGAAGTCGCGGCCGAGCAGGGCATCGGCATGGGCAAGGTCGCGCAGCCTGTGCGCGTGGCCATGACCGGTACCGCGGTGTCGCCATCCATCGAGGACACCGTGTACCTCGCCGGGCGCGAGGTCGCACTGCAGCGCATCGACGAGGCGATCGGGCGCGCAAGTGATTTGCCTCCCCCTTCGCTTGCGAAGGGGGAATGAGGGGGAT
>DASSRT010000164.1:0-5518 GCA_035701705.1 Rhodanobacteraceae bacterium | reverse complement strand
CTGCATGCCGTCGCGGCCTTGCGTGATGCCGTCGCACATCGCCGGCACGCCACCGGCGACTTGCGCAGTGGCGCCGGCGGCGCGCGCGGCACGGCGGATCAGCGCCGGATAGTTTTCGTACGGCTGGTGCGCCGAGAGCATGTCGTTGTAGGCGCTGACGATGCCGAGGTTGGGCGTGCCGCCCGCGCGCAACGCCTGCTTGTCGCCGGCGATGCTGGCGGCAAACCCGTGGGCCTGGTTGGCGCAGCCGGCGTTGCGCCGGCGCGGTCCGTCGATGCGCGCGGCGTCGATGCGCGCGAGGTAGGCGCCGCGCGTGTCGCGGCTGCGTTCGATGATGCGCTCGGTGGTCTCGCGGATGACGGGATGCAAGCGGGTCATGGCTGCCTCGGTGTGGCGGTGCGTGTGGACGTTCCTTTCAGTTGCCGTCGTCGTCGTGCCAGGTGCGGCCGTCGCGTTCGATCAAGGCGACGGAGGCGCTCGGCCCCCAGGTGCCGGCGGTATAGCCGTGCGGTGCATCGGCGTTCGCCTTCCACGCGGCGAGGATCGGATCGATCCAGCGCCATGCGGCCTCGACTTCGTCACGGCGCATGAACAGGGTGGGATTGCCGCGCACCACGTCGAGCAACAGGCGCTCGTAGGCGTCGGGTTGGGCGACACCGAAGGCGTCGGCGAAACTCATGTCCAGCGGCACGCGGGTCAGGCGCAAGCCGCCCGGGCCGGGGTATTTCGCCATCAGCCACAACTTCACGCCTTCGTCCGGCTGCAGGCGCAGCACCAGCTTGTTGGGTTGGGCGACGCCGCTGCCTTCGGCGAAGATCGAATACGGGATGCTGCGGAAGTTGACGACGATTTCCGATACGCGCGACGGCAACCGTTTGCCGGTGCGGAGATAAAACGGCACGCCGGCCCAGCGCCAGTTGCCGACTTCGGCCTTCAGCGCGACGAAGGTTTCGGTACGCGAACCGTCGCGGCCGAGATCGGCGAGGTAGCCTGGCGCAGCGCCACCGTTGGAAGCCCCGGCGCGGTACTGGCCGCGCACGGTCAGGCGTGCAGCGTTGCCGGCGTCGATCGGACGCAATGCGTGCAGCACCTTCAACTTCTCGTCGCGCACCGCATCGGGCGAGAGTGACGAAGGCGGCTCCATCGCCACCATGCACAGCAGTTGCAGCAAATGATTCTGCACCATGTCGCGCAGCGCGCCGGCATGGTCGTAGTACGGGCCGCGCTGTTCCACGCCAACGGTTTCGGCAACCGTCAGTTGCACATGGTCGATATGCGCCGCGTTCCACAGCGGTTCGAACAGCGCGTTGGCGAAGCGCAGCGCCAGCAGGTTCTGCACCGTCTCCTTGCCGAGGTAGTGGTCGATGCGGAAGATCTGATGCTCGTCGAATACCGTGCCGACGGCGTCGTTGATCGCGCGCGCGCTTTCGAGGTCGTGGCCGATCGGCTTCTCGATCACCACCCGGGAGTTGCCGCGATGCAGGTCGTGCTCGCGCAGGTGCCAGCAGATGTCAACGAAGATCGACGGGCTGGTCGAGAGATAGAACACCCGCGCGCGTTCCGGATCGTCGCTGCGCATCAGGGTGGCGAAGTCGCCCCAGCCGTCTTCGCGGGTGGCATCGAGCGCGCGGTAATGCACCAGTTCGAGGAAGGCCGGGATGCGCGCCAGCAATTCGGCATCATCCGCGGCTGCACGCCGCAGAGCCTCGGCGACCGTCGCGCGATATTCGGCGTCGGTTTGTTCGGCGCGCGCCACGCCGATGATGCGGCTGTCGTGCGGGATCTGCTCGTCGACGAAGCGGCGCAGCAATGCCGGCAGCAGCTTGCGCATGGCGAGGTCGCCGGTGCCGCCGAAAATGGCCATGTCGAATGCGGCCACGGGCTGCAGGGAGTGGTTCACGAGTGGTCTCGTCAGTGGTATGGTTGTAGCATACCACTATGCGACCAATGTGCAAGATTTTCCTGAAATATTTGACTATCCATGAGTCTGTGTTGCCAAAGTGGTATTGCAATGGCATCATAAGTCCATGAAATCCGCTTTGCTCGATGAAGACCAGCGCGTGACCGCCGGCAGCCGCGCTCCGGCCTACCTCAGGCTGCGGCGCGCGATCCGCAACAGCATCGAACATGGCGTTGCGGAGCCGGGCCAGGCATTGCCCAGCGAGCGCGACCTCGCGCAGCAATTGACGTTGTCGCGCGTGACGGTGCGCAAGGCCATCGAAGGCCTCGTCGCCGATGGCGTGCTGGTGCAACGCCATGGCGCCGGCACCTTCGTGACCGAACGCATCGTCAAGCCGCTGTCACGCCTGACCAGCTTCACCGAGGACTTGCGCGCACGCGGCCTCAATCCACACTCGGTTTTCCTCGCCCGTGAAACCGGCGAGGTGACGCCGGACGAAGCGATGGCGCTGAACCTCGCGCCCGGTTCCGAAGTGGTGCGCCTGTATCGCCTGCGCTACGGCGCCGACGAACCGCTGGCCGTCGAGCACAGCAGCATTCCGCGTGCGGTCTTGTCGGATCCTGATCTGGTGATCGACTCGCTGTATGCCGCGCTGGAAAAACTCGGCTGCCGCCCGACGCGTGGCCTGCAACGCCTGCGCGCCGTCAACTTCAGCGCCGAGCAGGCGCGGCTCTTGAAAGTGCCTGTCGGCAGCGCCGGATTGGCGCTGGAACGCCGCAGCTTCCTTGCCGATGGCCGCGTGGTGGAATTCACCCGCTCGTGGTACCGCGGTGATGTCTACGATTTCGTCGCCGAGTTGCAGAGCGAGTGAATGGCGGATACCGGCGTCGCGAGGCAGGCGGGTATCCTTGAGGAGGCACGCCAACAGGCGGCCATCCGATCCAATGGGAAAGCAACGATGATGCGTGTGCCCTTGCCGAAGTACATGCTGTTGGCGTCGTGCATGCTGATTGCCGGCTGCATGTCGCTGGGCCATCGCCGCGCGCCAGAACTACGGCATGACGGGATCTATCAGTCGAACCGCATCCCGGATGGCGACGATCCCTATTTTTATTACCTGCGTTTTTATCCGGATGGCACGGTGATCGATACCAGTTCGACCGGCGAACCCGCCGACCTGCGGCCGTGGTTCGACCGGGGCATGGATGATCTGTCGGTCGGGCACGTCACGGTCCACGGCAGCCACGTGGCATTCTCGCAAACGTCGAAGTACGGGACGGTGGATTACCAGGGCACCATCGTTGGCAACACCTTGCAGCTGGCGTCGTACAGCCACATCAACGGTCACCGCGACAGTCGCGTCTTCACCTTCGTCAAATGGACGCCGGCGGCGCGCGATGAGGCCGCGTCAGAAAACGGGCAGCCGTGACCGCGGCCGGGATGATCGACGCTGCGGACCCGCGCCGGCTCGATGGCTGCAGGGATCCGATCAGTACAACATCGCCGCGACGGCGGCGCGTGCCTGTTGCGCCAGTGCGTGGCGGTCGCCGGCGTGCAAGCCAGTGGTTTGGATCGGTTCACCGATCGACACCCGAATGGTGCCGGGGCGCACCTTGAAACCCGAGGCCGGCAACACCTTGCCGCTTCCGGAAATCGCGATCGGCACCACTGGTACGCCGGCCTGCAAGGCAACCTGGAATGCGCCGCCCTTGAACGGTCCCACCGTGCCGTCGCGGCTGCGGGTGCCTTCCGGGAACGCACACAGGCTGTCACCGCCGCGCACCAGCGCGACCACACCGTGCAGTCGTGTCGCCGCTTCGCGGGCATGGCCGCGTTCGATGAAGATCATGCCCATCGCCCGCGCGTACCAGCCGATGAACGGCACCTTCGCCAGTTCCTGCTTGATCACGAAGCGCACCGGCACCGGCAGCGCGCGGAACAACGCGCAGATGTCGATGATGGATTGATGGTTGGCGACGAACACGTGCGGCTGGCTGAAATCGACGCGTTCGATTCCATCAACGCGCAGCTTTGCGCCGGCTCCCCACATGAGTCCCGGTGCCCACAGCCGCGCTGCCATGCGCAGCGGGATGTGGCGGTGGCCGAACGTTACCAGCAGAACGAGCAGCGCAAGCGTGATGCAGCCTGCCGTCCAAGCGATCGTGTAAATCAGTTGCAGCGTGTTCCAGGCGCGCCATCCCCATCGCGTCAATGCCGAATCTCCCATGGTCCGCGTTGCCCTGTCGCGCGTGGCTGCCAGTCGCGCATTCTAAACTCGGACGGGTGCGGCCGGGATCTGTGGTTGAAGCAGGCCCGTCGCGACCCTATTTCAGCGGGATTGGCAGATCTCGCCAGCCTTATCAGGAGACTCCGATCGTGAGAATGGACAAGCTGACTTCGCGCTTCCAGCAGGCGCTCGCCGATGCGCAATCGCTCGCGGTCGGCCGCGACCACAACATGCTGGAGCCGGCGCACGTGCTGGAAGCGCTGATGGACCAGCAGGGCGGCTCGACCGCGCCGCTGCTGGCGCAGGCAGGGGTCAACGTGCCGCTGCTGCGACAGCGGGTCGGCGAGGTGCTGGACAAACTGCCGAGCGTCACGGGGCAGGAAGGCAACATCAATGTCTCGAACGAACTGACGCGACTGTTGAACGTCACCGACAAGCTGGCGCAACAGCGCGGCGACCAGTTCATCGCCAGCGAACTGTTCGTGCTGGCCTGCGTCGATGACAAGGGCGAGGTTGGCCGCGCGCTGAAAGCCGCCGGTGCCAACAAGCAGAACCTCGAAGCCGCGATCGACAAGGTGCGCGGCGGAGAGAAGGTGCAGAGCGAAGGCGCCGAGGACCAGCGCCAGGCGCTGGAGAAATACACGCTCGACATGACCGCGCGCGCCGAGACCGGCAAGCTCGATCCCGTGATCGGCCGCGACGAGGAAATCCGCCGCGTGATCCAGGTGCTCTCGCGCCGCACCAAGAACAACCCCGTGCTGATCGGCGAACCCGGCGTCGGCAAGACCGCGTTGGTGGAGGGTTTGGCGCAGCGCATTGCGCGCGACGAGGTGCCGGAAGGCTTGAAGAACAAGCGCGTGCTGGCGCTGGACATGGCGGCGCTGATCGCGGGTGCCAAGTTCCGCGGCGAGTTCGAGGAACGCCTGAAGGGCGTGCTGAATGACCTTTCCAAGCAGGAAGGCCAGGTGATCCTGTTCATCGACGAACTGCACACCATGGTCGGTGCCGGCAAGGCCGACGGTGCGATGGACGCCGGCAACATGCTGAAACCGGCGCTGGCGCGCGGCGAACTGCACTGCATCGGCGCGACCACGCTGGATGAATACCGCAAGTACATCGAAAAGGATGCCGCGCTGGAACGCCGCTTCCAGAAGGTGTTCGTGGGCGAGCCCTCGGTCGAGGACACCATCGCGATCCTGCGCGGCCTCAAGGAAAAATACGCGGTGCACCACGGCGTCGAGATCACCGATCCCGCGATCGTCGCGGCGGCGACGTTGTCGAACCGCTACATCGCCGATCGCCAGCTGCCCGACAAGGCGATTGACCTCATGGACGAGGCCGCGTCGCGCATCCGCATGGAAATCGATTCCAAGCCCGAGGAACTCGACCGC
>DASSRT010000163.1:0-7272 GCA_035701705.1 Rhodanobacteraceae bacterium | reverse complement strand
GGTCAGCATCGGCTCGATCACCGCGTCGGAACGCTGGCTCACCGGCACCTGCAGCTTGTGCGCCTTGGTCTCGACTAGTCGTCCTTCAGCTTCGAGGTCGGCGAGGATCTGTTTGCGCGCGACGTAGCGGTCGAGGCCGCGATATTTTTCAGGAATCGAGAGGAGTGAGTTTGCTGCCTCGATTCCCGCGTTCAACGATTCCATCGGAGACTGAGTCTTGGATGCAAAAATCTCAGCGTCCTGAGTGCCGCCCAAGATTTTTCCGTCGAGTGTCAGGATGTTGATTGGGGCAAGCTTGTGCCGCTGCCCAATCGCGTAGTCATTGAAATCGTGTGCCGGCGTGATCTTCACGCAGCCGGTGCCGAATTCACGATCGACGTAGTCGTCGGCGATGACGGGAATCTCGCGCTTCGCCAGCGGCAGCAGCAAATTTTTGCCAACGAGTGCCGTATAACGTTCGTCCTCGGGATGCACCGCCACCGCGACGTCGCCCAGCATGGTTTCCGGGCGCGTGGTCGCGATCACCACGTGATCCGGCGCGCCCGGCTGCGGATCGATGACGTCGTAACGGATCGACCACAGGTGGCCGTCGCGTTCGACGTTGTTGACTTCAAGATCCGACACCGCGGTGCCGAGCACCGGATCCCAGTTCACCAGCCGGTTGCCGCGATAGATCAAACCCGCGCGATACCACTCGACGAACACCTTGCGCACCGCGGTGGACAGGCCCTCGTCCATCGTGAAGCGTTCGCGCGACCAATCCACCGAAGCGCCAAGCCGGCGCATCTGCTGCGTGATGGTGGAACCCGATTCGTGCTTCCATTGCCACACGCGCTCGACGAATGCCTCGCGCCCCAGGCCGTGGCGGGTCTTGCCTTCCGCGGCCAACTGGTTCTCGACGATCTTTTGCGTGGCGATGCCGGCGTGGTCGGTGCCGCCCTGCCACAGGGTGTTGCAACCGCGCATGCGCTGGTAGCGGATCAGCGCGTCCATGATGGTCTGCTGGAACGCGTGGCCCATGTGCAGGGTGCCGGTGACGTTCGGCGGCGGCAGCAGGATTGCGTAGGGTTCGCCGGTGCCGCGCGGCTTGAAGCCGTCGGCCGCCTCCCAGCGTGCGTACCACTTCGATTCGATCTCGTTGGGGTCGAAACTTTTTTCCATCAGGGATTCGCATTCCGCGCGGCGGCGCGGTTGGCAAGGCAAACGCGCATTCTAGCGAGTCCGCGCCGGGGCCGGTCGCACGCGCCGCTACGGGCGGGTGACTTTCGTGTCGGCGCAGGAGCGGCCCGTGGCCGCGACCTGTCTCGCGAGGGCGATCGCGCGCATGACGCGCTCCTGCCCCGCATGGTCCGCGGCCAGCGGATCGCGCTCAGGCCAGCAGCGCGGCCACGTGCGCGGCCGTGCCTTCCGCCAGCGCGGTGAGGTCGTAGCCGCCTTCGAGCATGGACACGATGCGGCCTCCGGCGTGACGGTCGGCGAGTTCGCGCAGCCGCTCGCTGATCCAGCGGTAGTCGTCGGCGTGCAGGTTCAGTTGCGCCAGCGGATCGCGGGCGTCGGCGTCGAAGCCGGCGGAAATGATCAGCAGTTGCGGCCGGAAGCTGTCGAGTCGCGGCAGCAGGATCTCGTTCCACGCGGCGCGGAATGCGTCCGATCCCGCGCCCGGTGGCAGCGGTGCATTGGCAATGTTGCCGCAGCCGACTTCATCGGCCGTACCGGTGCCGGGATACAGCGGCATCTGGTGGCTGGATGCATACATGACGCGCGGATCGTTCCAGAAAATGTCCTGGGTACCGTTGCCGTGGTGGACGTCGAAATCGATGATCGCGACGCGTTCGAGGCCGTGCACCTCCAGCGCCTGCGCGGCGGCGACCGCGGCGTTGTTGAACAGGCAAAAACCCATCGCCTCGTTGCGCGTGGCGTGGTGGCCGGGCGGGCGCACTGCGCAGAACGCGCTTTGCACTTCCTGGCGCAGGACGGCGTCGACCGCGGTGCAGGCCGCGCCGGCGGCGCGCAGCGCGGCTTCCAGTGAACCCGCTGACATCATGGTGTCGGGGTCGAGGCGTGCGTATCCGCTCGCCGGTGCCGACTTGAATATCCGCTCGACGTAGTCCGCGGCGTGCACGCGCTCGAGTTGCGCGCGTGCGACGCGCGGCGCCTCGACACGTTCGATGCCCGCGAAGTGCGGATCGTCGAGGGCTTGCAGCACTGCGCGCAGGCGCGCGGGCGATTCGGCGTGGCCCATGCCGGGATCGTGTTCGAGACAGGCGCGGTGCGTGTAGAGGCGCACGCTCATGGCGTTATTCCGCTGCGGGCCGTTTGCGCTTCACGTGATCCCACAGCACTTCACCATGCCCGCTCGCGCGCGCCAGCACCCGGCACAGCACGAACAGCAGGTCGGAGAGGCGATTGAGGTAATGCACGACTTCGGGACGCACGGCTTCTTCGCGGGCCAGCGTCACCACCCGGCGCTCGGCGCGCCGGCACACGGTACGCGCGATGTGGCACTGCGCCGCGGCCATGCCGCCACCCGGCAGGATGAATTCCTTCAGGCGCGGCAGGTCGGCGTTGTAGCGGTCGAGCGTGTGCTCGAGATCCGTGACGTCGGCATCGTGGATCATCGCCATGCCGGGCACGCACAGTTCGCCGCCAAGGTCGAACAGGGCATGCTGGATCTGCACCAGCAATTCGCGGATGTCGTCCTGCACGCCGTCGCAGGCGAGCACGACGCCGAGCGTGGAGTTCAGCTCGTCGACCGTGCCGTAGGCCTCGACGCGCGCGGAATCCTTAGGCGTGCGCGAGCCGTCACCGAGGCCGGTGGAACCATCATCGCCCGTGCGGGTGTAAATCTTCGATAGACGATTACCCATTTTCAGCGACTCGCATGGCGCCCGCTGCATGGGCGCTCACCGGCGCGCAAACCCCGGTTCGCCCATCATCGCCCGTGCGGGTGCAGATCTTCGAAAGCCGGTTGCCCACGGCGCATCAATGCGCAGTCGTCAACCGCAGCACGGCCCAGCGGCGACCCAGCAGGGCGAAGCCGCCGAACAGCAGCGCCGTCCACGCCAGCGTGCCGGGCAGGCTGCCGTACTGGTAGAACGGCCAACCCGCGACGTAGGACGCCACCAGGCCGGATGCAGTGTGCGGATACATGGTGCCGCCCAGCCACACGAAGAAATTGGTGACGAGGTAGAAACCGGTGGCGCTGCCGATTGCGGCCAGCGCGGTATTCCAGATGCGCACGCGGCCGCGCAGCGCGAACCCGGCGAACGCCGTCAGCGCGACGCAGCCGTACACCACCGGCATCATCCAGCCGTAGAAGCCGATGAAGCAATCCGCCGCGAACAGCGCGACCAACGGCACCGCGATCGCGAGCTTGCGATCGGCGAAATACGCGCCGCCGAACAAGGCCATCGCCTCGACCGGGGTGAAGTTCCACGGCAGCTCGCCGGCGCTGAAATGCACCAGCAGCCGCCAGATCACCGCGGCTGCGAGCAGCCCGCACAACACGAGGGTGCCGGGGGAAAGCAGTGCCGACTGCGGGTTGCGGGTGCTGGTGGGCTGGCGCATGTCAATCGTCCTTTGGGTTAGCCTGTCTAGCTTACCGCAACGCGCAAGCGGCGCGGGCTGATCGGCATCAACCGGTTATCATCACGGGATGCCGGAAAGCATTGAAATCCTGATCGTCGGTGGCGGTCTCGTCGGCAGCAGCCTCGCGCTGGCGCTGGACGCCGCCGGCCGCACGGCGATGCTGGTGGAAGCCGCGGCGCCGGCGCCACCTGCGGCAACGCAAGGCGACGACAACGACCGCAACCTGGTGCTGGCGCGGGCTTCGGTGAATGCCCTGCGCGCGCTGGAGGTGTGGCCGCTGCTGGAAGCGTCGGCGGGAACGATCCGGCGCGTGGAAGTCAGCCGCGCGGGTGAATTCGGACGCGTGCGGATGTCGGCGGCCGATGCGGGCGTCGATACCCTGGGGCGCGTGGTGCCGGGTCGCGTGTTGGGCGCGGCGCTGCAACAGCGGCTGGATGCGTGCCGCAAGGTGCAGCGGCTGGCTCCGGCGAAATTGATCGCGTTGACGTCGACCGACCCCGGTTGGCGCGCGCGCATCGCGGGTGCCGATGGCGAGCGCGAGGTCGAGGCCCGGTTGCTGGTGGGCGCCGACGGCAGCGATTCGATGGTGCGGCAACTCGCCGGCATCGGTGCACCGGCGCACGACTACGCGCAGAGCCTGTTCGTGTGCACGGTTTCATGCGAGCGCGACATCCCCGGGTGTGCCTTCGAGCGCTTCACCGATGACGGCCCGGTGGCGTTGCTGCCGTTGCCGAATGGTCGGCGTGGCCTGGTGCTGACCGTTACCGCCGACCGGCATGACGAGGTTGCGGCGATGGATGACGCGGCCTTCGTCGCGCTGGCGCAGCAGCGCTTCGGCTGGAAGCTCGGCGCCTTGGCGCGGCCCGGCAGGCGCTTTCCGCATCGCATCCGGCGCGTGCTGGCCGATGCGTTGACCGCGCCGCGCGCGGTGCTGGTCGGCAACGCTGCGCAGACGGTGCACCCGATCGGTGCGCAGGGGTTCAATCTCGGTCTGCGCGATGCATTGACCCTGGCGGAACTGGTCGCGGCCTCCGATGATCCCGGCGCGGCGACCCTGTTGGACGAATACCGCAGCCGACGCGCGCCCGATCGCGAAGGCGTGCTGGCTTTCAGCCACGGCCTGGTTTCGCTCGGCTGCCTGCCGCAGCCGGCGCTCGCGCCACTGCGCTCGCTGGCGATGCTGGCACTGGACGCGCTGCCGCCCTTGCGGCACACGCTGGCGCGCCATGGCATGGGTTTTCGCGGTACGCCACCGGCAGCAGCGCTGGAGCGCGGCCCGTGAACGCGCGGCGGCCGACGCTCGACGTCGCGGTCGTCGGTGGCGGCATGATCGGCGCGGCCGGCGCGTTGGCGTTGGCGCAACACGGTTTCAAGGTCGCGCTGTTCGAAGCGCGCGAACCCGCGCCGTGGCAGGCAAGTGATCCGGAGGATCTGCGCGTGATCGCGCTGGCGCCCTCGTCGGCGCGCCTGCTCGATCAGCTGGGCGTGTGGCGCAGTATCGAAGCCGCGCGGGTGTCGCCGTATCGACGCATGTGCGTGTGGGATGCCGAATCCGGCGCCGAACTCGATTTCGAATCGACGCGCGCGGGCCGCGCGCAACTCGGCTGGATCGTCGAGAACAAGCTCATCGCGTGGACGCTGTGGAACGCGCTGGAAGCTGCCGGCGTGCGCCGCATCTGCCCGGCCGAGGTGCAGGGATTCGAGGCCCGCGCCGGCCGCATCGTGCTCGAACTGACCGGAGGCGAGCCCTTGCCGGCAGCGCTGCTGGTGATTGCCGATGGCGGCGGTTCACGCTTGCGCGAGCTGGCCGGCATCAAGGTGCAGGGGCGCGATTATCACCAGCGCGCGGTGGTTGCACACGTGGCGACGGAGCGCGCGCACGAACACACCGCGTGGCAACGCTTCACGGGCGAAGGGCCGATCGCGTTGCTGCCGCTCGCCGATGGGCGTTCTTCCATCGTGTGGTCGTTGCCGGAAGCGCGCGCGCGCGAAGTGCTGGCGCTGGACGACGCGGCGTTTTGCGAAGCGGTGGGGTTCGCCTCGGATTTCCGGCTAGGCCGCATCACCGCCGCCACGCCGCGCGCGTCGTTCCCGCTGCGGTTGCAGGTGGCCGAGCGGTTTTCGGATGAGCGTTGCGTGTTGCTGGGCGATGCGGCGCACGCGGTGCATCCGCTGGCCGGGCAGGGCGCCAACCTCGGACTGCGTGACGTCGCCGAGTTGGCAGCGGTGCTGGGCGCTGCGCGCGAGGCCGGAGGTGACATCGCCGCGCCGCACGTACTGGCACGCTACGCACGCCGGCGGCGTTCGTCCGGCGCCATCGACGCCCATGCATTCGATGCCATCGAGCGGGTGTTCGGCTGGCAGGCCGAACCGCTGCGGGCGTTGCGTGGCTTGGGGCTGCGTGTGGCGGACGCGCTGGGCCCGTTGAAACACGCACTGGCTGCGCACGCGGCGGGCTGAGTCTTGCCGGCGCGCCGTGATCGCGTATTGGCAACGTGGTCGCGGCTGCCGCCGATCCTACAGAAGCAAGCGCAGGAGCGGCGGCAGCTGCGATCCCATGACAGCAAGCGTAGGAGCGGCGGCAGCCGCGACCGTGATGCTCAGGCAGGAGCGGCGGAAGCCGCGACCGTGATGCTCAGGCGGGAGCGGCGGCAGCCGCGACCGTGACGCTCTGGCAGGCGTTGCGCGCTGGACTGCCACCTGCCGTTGCCGGACAATCGTGGCTCGCCGCGAGTGGAGTGCCGGTCATGCGCAAGCTCTCGATCTTCCTGCTCGGATTCCTCGTTTGCAGCGCGGCGCATGCCGCGATGCGCACGCAGGCCGTCGACTACCGTGTCGGCAACACGGCCATGCAAGGCGTGCTGGTGTGGGACGACGCCAGCAAGGCGCCGCGTCCCGGCCTGCTGATGATCCCGGACTGGACCGGGATCAACCCCGTGAACATCAAGTTCGCCGAACAGATCGCGGGCAAGGATTACGTGATCTTCATGGGCGACATGTACGGCACGCAGGTGCGCCCGAGCAACAACACCGAGGCACGAGCCGCGATGGCGCCGCTGATGGCCGACCGCCCGTTGTTGCGCAAGCGCGTCGCGGCGGCGTACGCGCAATTGCGGTCGCTGGCGACGAAGCGTGCCGCACCGATTGATCCGGCCAGGCTCGCGGCGATTGGCTTCTGCTTCGGCGGCACATCGGTGCTGGACCTTGCGCGCAGCGGCAGCGACGTGGCGGCGGTGGTGAGCTTCCATGGTGGACTTGGCACCGACGATGCGGCGTTGGCCCGACACATCAAGGCCCGGGTGCTGGCGATGAACGGTGCCGATGACCGCGGCACCATGCCGGACGCGCCGGCGTTCATGAAGGACATGCAGCAAAGTCCCGCGCCGTGGCAATTCGTGGCCTTCGGCGGTGCCGTGCATTGCTTCGCCGAACCTCAGGCGCATTCGCCGCCGGGTTGCGTGTACGACCCGCCGGTTGCGAAACGTGCGTTCGCGATGATGCATGCATGGTTGGACGAGGCGTTTGCGGGGTCGGGAAAACGCGGCCGCGATGGTGCACGGTGAGTACGTGATCGTGCGTGGTCGCGGCTTACCGCTCCTGCCAGAAGCATGATCGCGGCTTCCGCCGCTCCTACAAAAGCAAGCACCCGAGATGCGTGGCGCGCTTTTGCACTCGTAGGAGCGG
>DASSRT010000162.1:0-9169 GCA_035701705.1 Rhodanobacteraceae bacterium | reverse complement strand
CGGCAGTTCGGCGCGGCGACGATGATCGTCGGCATGATGGGGCTGGCGGTGTTGCGCGAACTCGGTCCGGTGATCTGTGGCCTGATCCTCGCCGGCCGTTCGGGTTCGGCGATGACCGCCGGCATCGGCGCGATGCACCTGACCGGCGAGTACGACGCGCTGCGCGCGTTCGGTTCGTCGCCGAGCCTGCGCCTCGCGCTGCCGCGCGTGGTGGGCGCGATGATTACCCTGCCGCTGTTGGTGGTGTGGACGGACTTCGCGGCGCTGATCGGCGGCGCGGTCACCGCGCAAGCCGACCTCGGCGTGCGCTTCGATCTGTTCCTCGCGCAGCTGCCGCAACAGGTGCAGATCGTGAATTTCTGGATCGGCCTCGCCAAGGGCGCGCTGTTCGGCCTGACCATCGCGCTGGTGGGTTGCTGCTTCGGCATGAGCGCGCCGCCCGATACCGCGGGCTTGAGCCGCCACACCACGCTGTCGGTGGTGACCAGCCTCACGCTGATCCTGTTGCTTGACGCGAGTTCCGGCGCCTTGCTCACGCACGTGGGGTTGCTGTGATGGCCGCGCGCATGCCCGCCACCAGTGACGCGGTCATCTCGGTGCGCGACCTGCACAAGCGGCTGGGTGGCCAGATCATCCATGACGGTCTCGACCTCGATGTCGCGCGCGGCGAACTGGTCAGCGTTATCGGCGCTTCCGGCGCCGGCAAGACCATCCTGCTGGACCAGATCATCGGCCTGCTGCGTCCCGATCGCGGCACCATCCGGGTGCTGGGCCAGACCATCAACCACCTTGAGCCGTGGGAGGCACGGCTGCTGCGGCGCCGCTGGGGCGTGCTGTTCCAGCAGTCGGCGTTGTTCAGCGCGATGAACGTGTACGACAACCTCGCGTTTCCCGTGCGCGAGCTGCGCAAGGAAGGCTTGCGGGTCGACGAAGACATGCTGCGCGAAGGCATCGCGCTGAAGCTGCAGATGGTGGGGCTGGCGCCGGAGGATGCATGGAAGTTTCCGTTCGAGTTGTCCGGCGGCATGGCCAAGCGCGCGGCGCTGGCGCGCGCGCTGATGCTGGAGGCGGAGTTGCTGTTCCTCGACGAACCGACCTCAGGACTCGATCCCGCGGCGGCTTCCGAATTCGACACCTTGCTGGACGAGTTGCATGCGGAACTCGGCTTCAGTGCGCTGATGATCACGCACGACATCCACAGCGTGGCGACCTTGAGTGATCGCGTCGTGGTGCTGGCCGGCGGCAAGGTCGCCGCGACCGGCACGCTGGAGGACGTGGCGCGCTTCGAACATCCCTTCGTCGCGAGTTTCTTCCGCTCGCGCCACGGCGAGGCGCGTTTGCGCGCGCTGCCGGTGTACGCGAGCCCGTGAGCCATGGAAAACCGCGCACACGCGATCGCTGCCGTCGCCTTCCTGCTGGTGTTTTCCATCGGCGCGATCGTCGTCTATTACTGGCTGGCGAACCGGCACAACGAACCGCTGGTGTACGAGGTCGTCACCAGTGAATCGGTGGCGGGCTTGTCGGCCCAATCCGAAGTGCAGTTCAAGGGCATCGTGGTCGGCCACGTCGCCAGCCTCGGTTTCGATCCGCACGACCGTGCGCGCGTGGTGATGCGCCTGCAACTGCAACCGGACACCTACGTCACCCACGCCACCTACGCGGTGGTCGCGATGCAGGGCCTGACCGGCGGCAGCGTGCTGGAATTGAAATTGGGCAAGGGCAGCGATGCGCCGCTCGCGACCAGCGCCGCGCATCCGGCGCGCATCCCCATGCAGGCGGGCGTGCTGGCGTCGCTGATGACGGAAGCGCCGCAGGTGCTGCACGATCTGCAAGCCGTGCTGGGCAACGCCAACAAGTTACTGGACACCGGCAACCGGGAGCATGTCACCGCGTCGCTTGCGCAGATCGATGCGGTGACCCGCCAGCTGGCCGCGATCGAATCGAAGCTGCCGGCGCTGCTGGCCGAGCTGCAACAAAGCGTTGCCGATACCGATCGACTTGTGCGCAGCGCGCAGACGCCGGTGCGCAACGCCACCGAATTGGAAGCCTCGATCGACGCGCTGGCGCAATCCAGCCGACAGTTGAGCGAGCGCCTGAATCGCCAGACCGCACCCGACTTCGACGCGCTGAGCGCAAGCCTGCAGGGCACTTCGGAACAACTGAACCTGCTGCTGCGCGAACTGCAAGCCAAACCGCAGAGCCTGATCTTCGGACCACCCACGCGGCCGCCCGGCCCCGGTGAGCCGGGTTTTGATGGTCACGACACCGGCAAGCACGCCAACGACCAACACGGAAAGGGGAAACAGCAACCATGAAACGCATGCGCGCGATGTTCGCCCTGTCCCTGCTGGCGCTGGGCGGTTGTGCCACCGCCTCGCGCCAGGGCGTCGTGCCGCGACACTACGTGCTCGACGGATCCGCGCCCGCAAGCTCGACAACCGCGCCGCATCCGCGTGGCACGGTCCTGCGCCTCGCGCGCATTGAAGTGCCCGCATGGCTGCAAGGCACCGGGCTGTATTACCGGCTCGCGTACCGCGACGACGACGTGGTCGCGGCCTATGCGGATTCGGATTGGGCGGCGCCGCCCGCCGGCATGCTGGCACAACGGTTGCGCAACGTGCTTGCAGGCGGTGGCTGGCGTGCGGTGATCGGCCCGGCCGGCAACGCCCGCGCGGGCTTCACGCTGCACGTCCAGTTGCAGGATTTCAGTCAGGTATTCACGACGCCCGCGCAAAGCTACGGCGTGCTGGCGGCCACTGCGACATTGGTGGACGCGCACGCTGCCGTGGTTGCGCAACGGCAGTTCCGCTTGCGGGTCGTGGCGCCGAGCGCCGATGCGGCGGGCGGGGTGCAGGCGCTCGATGCGGCGAGCCGCGACTTCGCGCGGCAGTTGCGGGACTGGCTGGCGGCGCAGCAACCCACGCATTCGTGAAACGATGCACAGTTGCTGAAGCCCGTGCTTGTGCGGGCGCCATCGTCCCTTTACGGTGCAGCACAGCAATCCGGGCCGCTGTGCCCGCACTCGCCCTTGCCGCGCGTATCGCGCTGGAGCCGCCGCTCCCGTTTCGCCCCCACAGCCCGCTGGGCATCCTTGATGCATGGACGCTACGTGCCATCCCCGATGGCCGTCGCGCGCACGCGGCCGTGCGCGGCGAATCCCGTGCCGCGCCTCCGATCGACTGACTCCCGATCCACTGAACATGGGTAACCGCTGCATGAAACTGCTTGCTCTCGCCTCCGTCCTTGCCGCCGCGCTGTTCGCCGGCGGCGCCGCCTCCGCCGCCACACTGCCGCTGCCCGCGGGCACCACCGCCGTGCCGCTCGCCGTCATCACCAACGACCGCGACACCAGCGTCAGCCGCATGAACCTGATGGTGAGCGACCAGTCCACCGTCAGCGGCATCTACATGGAAACCAGCGCGAACGCCGAAAGCGATCCGAGCGATGCGAAGGCGCAGCTGTACCCGCTGGCCGGCATCGAAAGCCATGAAGGCGTGGTGCTGGGCCAGGGCCAGGGCGTGAAGGCGATTTTCCTGCGCGGCGAGATCGCTTCGGCGGAGGGCCACGGCTCGCTGACCATCCGTTACCTGACCAACGGCCTGTTCCGCCACTGGGCCGAATGCCGCATCGACCTGCAGAAACTCGGGCCGCACCACTGGCAGCTGGTCAACGCCTATGACGGCCGTCCGATCGAGCGCATCGAGGTGAAGACCTGGGCACTCGGCATTTCCACGCTGGCGAACGTCTGCCCGAACACCACCGCGTAAGCCGTCGCTCGACACGTGGCGCCCCCACGGGTGCCACGCCACCCCACGACCAATGGCCCATGGGATCGGGCGCGCGTGTGGCTACACTCGCGCGATCGCCACCCCGGGGGAAGTCCATGCGCGTGCTCCGTCTTGCTGCAGTCGCCTTGCTGGCGCTGGTGTCGTTGCCGTTGCTCGCGGCGGACAGCCCGCCACCGGCGGCGCGCGCGAGTTTTTCGCAGCCGGCGATTTCGCCCGACGGCAGCCGGATTGCGTTCGTCTCCGGCGGCGCGATCTGGGAAGTGCCGGCCACCGGCGGCGCCGCGCACATCCTCGTCGCCGACAAGGGCGCCGATTCGCGGCCGCTGTTTTCGCCGGTGGGCGACAAGCTGGCCTTCGTCTCCGATGCCACCGGTGACGGTGACATCTACGTGCTGGACATTGCCACCGGCAAGCTCACGCGCGTCACTTACGCCGATGGCCGCGACGAACTCTCCGGCTGGTCGCGTGATGGCAAGTGGCTGTATTTCGATTCCGGCCGCGACAACGTCGGCGGCTTCCACGGCGTCTACCGCGTGCGGGTGGTGGGCGGCACGCCGATGCCGGTGTCGCTGGAGGCCTATCGCAATGAAGAACAGGGCGTGCCCTCGCCCGATGATTCCACGATCGCGCTGGTCGGCGGCGGGATGGGTGCGTTCCAGTGGTGGCGGCACGGCAGCGCGCACATCGATCACGGCGCGATCTGGCTGCTGAAAAATGACGGCTCGCATGCGTACACGCGCCTGACGCCCGACGACGCGCGCGCCGATTGGCCAATGTGGGCGCCGGACGGGCAATCGCTTTACTACGTAAGTGATCGGAGCAGGAGCGATCGCGGCGGCACCGAAAACATCTGGCACGTGCAGCGCAACGGCAGCGAAGCGGCGCTGACCCATTTCACCGATGGCCGCGTGTTGTGGCCGACCCTGTCGGCCAACGGCAAGACGCTTGCGTTCGAACGCGACTTCGGCATCTGGACCGCCGATGCCGCGACCGGCAAGGCGCAGCCGCTCGCGATCACGCTGGCCGGCGCGATCGCCGGTCCCGAGAACGAACACAAGACCCTGCGCGATGGCTTCAGCGATCTGGCGCTGTCGCCGGATGGCAAGAAGGTCGCCTTCATTGCGCATGGCGAAGTGTTCGCCGCCGATGCCGAGAAGGGCGGCGACGCGGTACGCGTCACGCACACGGGCGGCGTGGCCTACGGCATCGCCTGGGCGCCCGACAACCATCGCATCGTCTACGCCGCGTTCCGCGCTGGCGGCAGGCACCTGTACGTCTACGACTTCGACAGCAACAAGGAAACGCAGCTCACCCACGGTGCCGGTGAAGACGCCGCGGCGGCGTTTTCGCCGGATGGCAAATCGCTGGCGTTCCTGCGCGACGGCAAGCAACTCGAAGTGCTGGATCTCGCCACCGGCAAGCTGCGCACCCTCGCCAGCGGGCAGCTCGACCTGCATCGTCCGCTCAATTCGGATCGGCCGCTGGCGTGGTCGCCGGATGGCCGCTGGATCGCGGTGCTGGAGTGGGGCCCGCGCATGTTCCGCAATGCCGTGGCGGTGAACGTGGCCGACGGCAAGACGGTGGCGTTGAGCGGTCTGGCCAACACCTTCGCCGACGACGTGGCGTTCAGTCCCGACGGCAAGTCGTTCCTGTTCGTCACCGGCCAGCGCACCGAGCAGGGCCAGGTCGCGAGTGTCGATCTGGTGCCGCGCACGCCGAAGTTCCGCGAAGACGAATTCCACGACCTGTTCCAGCAAACCACGCGCTCGCCATCGCATGAAAACGAGTCGGCGGGCGGCAACGGATCTGCCGACAAGTCGCCAGCCAGGGGCAAGGCGAAGCATCCGCCGGTGCGTGTCGCGATCGACGCCAACGGCATCAGCCGACGCCTGCGGCTGCTGCCGACGGGTCTCTCGGCGCAGGCCATCGTGATCAGCCCGGACGGCAAGACGCTGGTCATCACCGCGGAAGTCGCCGGCCGCACCAACCTGTACGCGTGGTCGCTGGATCCGCTGGCCACGACTCCGCCCGTCGCCAAGCAGCTGACCTCCAGCAGCGGCGACAAGGACGACGTGCAATTCAGCCCTGACGGCAAGAGCGTGTACTACCTCGACAACGGCAGGTTGTTCGTGGTGCCGGCCGCCGGCGGCGCGGCCAAGTCGATCGCGCTGGCGGCCGATGTCGACATCGACTTTGCCACCGACAAGATGACGGCGTTCGCGCAGGCGTGGAGCTGGCTGCGCGACAACTTCCATGATCCGGCGATGCACGGCGTGGACTGGACCGCGATGCGCGCGAAGTACGCGCCGCTGATCGCCGGCGCACCGACGCCGGCCAGCGTGAACTGGTTGATGAACCTGCTGGTGGGCGAACTCAACGCCTCGCACTCGGGCGTGCGCGCCGCCGCGCATCCGAAGCCGGTCACCGGGCGACTCGGCGTGTTGTTCGATACCGCCGCCAGCGAACGTGATGGCACGCTGCGGGTGGCGAGCGTGTTGCCGCTGTCGCCCGCGGCGATTGCCGGCATCCGCCCGGGCGATGTCCTGCAGTCGATCGATGGCCGCGCGATCGCGGCGAACGACAATCTGTTCGCGCTGCTCGCCCATCGCATCGGCAAGAAGACCACGCTGCGCGTCGCCTCGAAATCCGGCACGCGCACGCTCGAGTTGAAACCGGTCGACAGCCGCACGCTGGGCGCGCTGGCCTACGACGCCTGGGTGGCGCGCAACCGTGCCCATGTCGCCAAGGCGAGCGGCGGGCGGCTCGGCTACGTCGATCTGCCGGACATGTCCGAGGCCAGCCTGCACAATTTCTACCGCGACCTCGATGCGCAGAACATGACCCGCGAAGGCGTGGTCATCGACGTGCGCAACAACTTCGGCGGCTTCGTCAACGCCTACGTGCTGGACGTGCTTTCACGCCGGCCGTACCTCAACATGACCTTCCGCGGCTTCGACAAGGCGCAGCCGGCGCGCAGCATCCTCGGCCAGCGCGCGCTGGAACGCCCGACGGTGCTGATCACCAATCGCGTCACGCTGTCCGATGGCGAGGATTTTGCCGAAGGCTACCGCGAGCTTGGCTTGGGCAAAGTCGTGGGTGAACCGACCGCGGGCTGGATCATCTACACCAGCAACGAGAAGCTGATCGACGGTGCGACGGTGCGGCTGCCCTTCATCACCGTGACCACCGAAGATGGCCAGCCGATGGAAATGCATCCGCGTCCGGTCGACGTGCCGGTGACGCGCGCGCTCGGCGAGGCGTATCGCGGCGAGGACAGCGACCTCGATGCGGCCGTCAAGACACTGCTGGGGCAACTCGGGCAATAGTTTCGGCGCGCCACAAGCGCCATCCCCCTCGATCCCCCTTCGTTCCGAAGGGGGAAGACGCGCCGCTTTCGATCCCCCTTCGTTCCGAAGGGGGAAGACGCGGGGGCGCGCCAGTGTGTTCGATCACCCCCTTCCGCAGGAAGGGGGTCGCTGCGAAGCAGCGGGGGGATGTGGAATCGGCAACGCGAGCACGTCGGTTACGGTGGCTAATGTGCTGCGCCTTGCGCGTGCCCGTTCGTGGCCGCTGGCAATCGTTGCTCCGCCATCGCCGCTGCCTTCGGCCACAACTTGTAGAGTTTGTCGTGCAGGCGCAGGTCGGCGATGTTGCGCATGCCTTCGTCGAGTTTTTTCTGCGCCGGCGTTTCCGGCGCGAGCGGCGCGTCGAAGGCGCGCGTGAGCGCGGCCAGTCCGGGCGCCACCAGCTGGGTCAAGGCGAAATACGGATCGTGGATGCCGGCGCGCGCGAGCAGCATGCCGGGCAGTTCCCAGGCCACGGCGTCCTGCTGCGTGGCCGTGCCCATGTGCGCGGTGTCGATCAGCACATAGGGCACGGTTTGTTCGAGAAAGCCCTCGCCGTTCCTGAAACCCGCCTGCTGGAACGCCGGCACCAGCGCCGGCAGATGGTCGCCGAAGAACAGGATCAGGGTGCGGCGCTTGCGCTGGGCGAGGGTGTCCACCAGCCGCCCGAGTTGCTCATCGGCGTGCTGCATGTGGTAGATGTAGTTCTGCAGTTCGAGTTTGGCCTGCGGGTCGGTGACGCCTGCGGGAACCGGAATCGCATCGCGCACTTTTTCGTCGATGCCGTAGCTTTTGTCGTACGGCCCGTGCGCCTCGATGCTGATGCCGAGCACGAAGCGTGGCGGACCCGAATCCGGCAACTGGCGCAGCACTTCGTCGGTGAAGGACTTGTCCGACATGTACTTGCCGTTGTCGACCGAGTCCGTGGCCGGGAAATCGGCGATCGAGATGAACTTGCCGAAGCCGAGTTCCTTGAAGGCGGCGGTGCGGTTCCAGAAGCCGGGATCGTTGCCGTGCACCGCCAGCGTGGTGTAGCCGTCGGCGTCCAGCGTGCGCACGATCCCGGGAATCTGCTTGCGGTGGATCTGCAGGTACGGAAACTGGACTTCGGGGAAGTAGCGCAGCGACAGCCCGGTCAAGACCTCGAACTCGGTGCGGATGGTGCCGCCGCCGAAGGTGGGTACGTGCAGGGCGCCCGAGACGCCGTGTTGTGCGAGGCGGTGCAGGTTGGGCGTGAGATCGGTGCCGGGCGGGTAGCCGTTCATGATGGTCGGATCGAAGAACGATTCCGACAGGATCACCACGATGTCGGGCTTGTCCGTGGCCGCGGGCGGTTGCATGCGCGTCGCAATCTCGGGTTGATAGCGCGACATCAGAGCCAGCGCGGCGGGGATGTCGGCCTTGCGATGTTGCGCGCCGTATTGCAGGTGGAACAGCAGCAGCGAGCCCACCAGTCCGTCGTGTTGGCGGGTCGCCAGCGGCGACCACGGCTGCATGCCCAGCAGTTTGGCGTTGTACACGCCGCGCCAGAACGGCAGGCCGGCGATCAGGGTCACCAGTGCCGCCAGCAACAACACCGTGGCCGCGGCGCGACGGCGGCGCGGCTCCCGCAGCAGCAGCGGCGGCTCGTAGCGCAGCCACGCTGCCAGCAACGCCACACCGGCCAGCGCGCCGACAATCAGCAGTGCAACGTGGGGCAGGTAGCCGGACAGCAGCTCCGCGCCGCCGTGCCGCAGTTGGCCCACCATCCTGAAATCGGCGGGCATCAACGGAATCGCGAGGTTCCTGACCTTCAGCGCGTTGATGCCGTACAGCAGTGCCTGCACGCCGAACGCCAGCACGAACGACCACAGCGCGCGGCGCGTCCAGGCGAGCAAGGCGAAGGCCAGCAACAGCCCCGGCAACGCGTTGCACAGCATGCGCAGCGGCGTGCTCCACCACGGGACCCAGCCCGGGTGATTCCACAGCGCCGGCGGCACGATCCCGGCGCCGCCATCCAGCCACGCGGTGGCCAGCACGAACGCGATCGCGAACATC
>DASSRT010000161.1:0-8174 GCA_035701705.1 Rhodanobacteraceae bacterium | reverse complement strand
AGCGATCTCCACCGCGGTGAGTTGCGTACTCGGTCGGCCCGCAAGGTTTGAATAGCGTTCCGCACGGGCCTCACCATCGGCGTAATCGCGCAATTCATCGGGGCGCAAGGGTTGCGACCGATTAGCCACCAGATTGGCGAGGAAAGCCCGCAACCACGTGTTGCCCGATTTGGGATAGGAAGCAAGCCAAACGATGTTTCCCATGCGTTGCGCGGCCCGGTATGTACGTGAACGAAGTCCACATGATGCCAGCCGCCGCGATTGATTTCCCGCACGCCCACCCGCATCATTGACCTCCCCGGGGGCGACCTGGCTTCGACGGGGGCAGTGAAGTAGCACGGAGCATGCCGAGGGCGTCATCTTCCTCGATAATCCGATGGCAAAAAACTAGACGCGAACGACGACGTCTACGCTCTGGCCGCTTAAGGCCTAGCCCCGAACCCACTTGTGCCTGTGCTCGTGGATGTAGGGTCATCATCACGGGATCGCCGGTGGCTGCCGCGAGTCGGCCATCGATTAAAACAAAACCCGCTGGTTTCGCGGTGCGCTTTGCCCAGCGTGCTGCCGCGCGACGAGACTGAACGCTGAGCTAAGCATGTAGCGCCGGGCGCGGAACGCCTTCGGACGCGGGTTCGATTCCCGCCGCCTCCACCAAACACAAAACGGCCCGCCTTGTGCGGGCTTTTTTGTCTGGTTGCAGGCAGAGAACTGATACCCCCGTAGGCGGTTCACGGACTCGTCTGGAACGATTTTGAACGGCCGCGGGCCAGCCCGCAGGTCGAGCGCCATGGATGGCGCGAGTCATTCCCCCGCCCTATTGACAAATGCGACGGGTCGTCAACCCGGTAGGGAGTTCACTCAAACCCGCACCCTACTTTTCCCTGGACGCGCTCGCGGCAGCGCGTTGCCGCGCCAGCTCCTTCTTGAAGCTTTCCCGCGCCGCGTCGGCGTACGCGCGACACCCGCTGCGATCAACGAGTGTGTTGGTGGCGCCACTTGCGCGCTTGGCCACGCGCGCCCAGAAATCGACCATCCCCGGATGCGGAGCCAGCGGGATGTCACAGGGCAGTGCCGCGACCTTGGCAAAGCTGCGCTCGAAATCCTTGATGATGTTCGGGTAGTTCGCATTCCCCGTGAGCGTGAAGCCGGGGGCCGACAGGCTGCCAACGTCGACCATGTTCTCGCAGCGCTGTCCTTCGCATGACACCCAGGTCCATGTCGTATTGCCCTTGGTATGGCCCGGTGTCGCGTGTGCGGTGAGGGTCAGATCTCCCAGGTGCAATTGTTCGCCATCGGTGACGGTTTGCGCCACATGCACCGGCGGAAACGGGAACCTGTCTCCGTATTGCGGATCATCGCGTCCGCCGCGCTCCAGTAGCGGCGAATCCACGATGTTGGCGATGACCTCGGCCCCGGTATCGTGCGCGAGTCGCGCAATGCCGCCTGCATGATCGGAGTGTGCGTGCGAGTTGAGGATCCACTTGATGTCATGCAGGCTGATGCCGAGGCTGCGGATGTTCGCTTCGATCAGCGGGGCATCACCCGGGACGCCACCATCGATCAGGACGTCACCGGTGCGCGCGGTGACGAGGAACACCCCAAGGCCGCGAGGCCCGACGTACCAGGTATTGCCATAAATGCGGAACGGCTTCTGGGGCTGGGTCCACGAGGGATTGTCCGCGATGTTTTTCTGCTCTGACGCGGGCATGTGAAACGATTCGTGTGGGGTTGTCCCGCCGGCACTGTCCGTGGCGTCTGGTTGCCCCATGGCTGGCGGCCGGGCAACAGCACCTTGCGCGATCAGGCCGGCAAGAAGAACCACGATCATCAATGCGCGCACGATCAACCTCGACCTGGGAAATGCCAAGAATGAATATTGTGCATGACGTGCCGCTGGCACGATCCTGACGGTTTGCGGGCCACGTAACCGGCTATCGCAACGGTATGGGGGGGCGCCGCTGGTGCGTGTCGCGGCTTCCGCCGCTCCTACCAAGGCTGCGCTTGGCCGGAATTTGGGCAACCCCCATTGTCGGCCCACAAACGACAAGGCCCGCATCACGCGGGCCTTGTCAAAAACCTGTCAGCACTCGTCAATCGTTCGGCAACGCGCCCGAACGCCGACTGATCCAAACTGCGGCCAGGGTGCCGATGGCACCCGAGAGCAGATACAAGCCGACGTAGTCGACGCCGGCGTATTCGGCCAGCGCCAACGCCACCAACGGGGCAAAGCCCGCGCCGATCAGCCAGCCGAGATCCGAGGTCAGCATGGCGCCGGTGAAGCGCGACTCCGGGCGGAAGTTGGAGCTGACCGCACCGGCCGCCTGCGCGTGGGTGAAGCCGAGCAAGGCGTAGCCAATGACGATGAACAGGTAGCTGTTGATGGTGCCACCGGAAAGCAGCAACGCCGTCCAGCCGCTGTAGACGGCGATCAGTACCCCGCCTATGGCAAGCGTGGTGCGGCGGCCAAGGCGATCGGCGACGCGCCCGGAAAGCAGCATGCAGGGAATCGCCACCAGCGCGCCCACGATCTGCATCAGCAGGAAGCTGACCAGCGATTGCTGCGTGAACAGCAAGGCCCACGACAGCGCGAAGATCGTGACGAGGTGGAACATGGCATAGCTGGCGAGCGGCGCGAACGCACCCAGCGCCACGTTGCGCCCTTGCGTGCGCGTCAACTCGCGCACCGACGAGGGCACCAGGTCGCGCTGCTTCAGTTGCTCCGCGTAACGCGGCGCCACCACCATCCGCAGGCGCGCGAACAGCGCCACCACGTTGATCGCGAAGGCCGCGAAGAACGGGTAACGCCAACCCCAATCAATGAAATCCTGATGCGACAAGCTGGCCCAGATGAACGCGAACAGGCCGGCGGCGATGATGAATCCAACCGGATCGGCCAGCTGCGGCAACATCGCGTACCAACCGCGGCGTTCCTTCGGCGCCTTGAGCGCCATCAGCGATGCCAGGCCGTTCCAGCTGCCACCGAGCGCAAAGCCCTGGCCGAAACGAAGCACCGCGAGGGCCGCAATCGCCCACCAGCCCAAGGTTGCAAAGCCAGGCAGGAACGCGGTACCCGCGGTTGCCATGCCCAGCAGGAACAGCGCGATGGTCAACTTGGTCACGAGTCCGAAATTGCGGTGCAGCACCAGGAAGAACATCGAGCCCAGCGGACGCGCGATGAACGCCAGCGCGAAGATCGCGAACGAAAAGAACATCCCGTCGACGTGGTTGGCGAAGGGGAAGAACACCGCGGGAAACGCCAGCACGCAGCCGATGCCGAACACGAAGAAGTCGAACGACTGCGAGATGCGTCCGACCACCACGCCGATCGCGAGATCGCCGGGCGTGAACGTTTCGGAGTGGGAATTACCGGCGTGCGCGGGCATGGCCGAAGGCGTGATGGACGAGGCGTTGGAATTCGACATGTGTTTCCGTGACGGCGCTGTGGCAGCCGTGGGCCAGGTGGATTTGTTGCGTGACCTGCGCGCGATGGCAAGCAATGGTGTGCATGTGCAGCGCGCTGCGGCGCGCATTATCGCGCATCCGAACGATGTTTCGACCCGGACCATCCGGGACAGCAAGCATGCGGACGCGGTATTATAGGAGGGTTTCCTTGCCGCGCTCCATGCCTCCATGTCCGTGAAACTCCTCCGCGGCCTGTTGTTGCTGCCGCTCGCCCTGCTCGGCGGCTGCCACCTGGTGCTGCTCAATCCCGCCGGCGATGTCGCCCGCCAGCAAAGCGACATGATGATCATCACCACGATCATCATCGCGCTGATCATCGTGCCGGTGCTGGTCGCGATCGGTGTCATTGCCTGGCGCTACCGCGCCTCGAACAAGCAGGCGAAGTACGACGCCAAGTGGGACCACTCGCCGCAGCTTGAGCTGCTGGTGTGGGCCGGCCCGCTGCTGATCATCATTGCCGTCGGCGCGATGAGCTGGATCGGCACCCACATGACCGACCCCTATCGCCCGCTCGACCGGATCGGGCCGAACGCGAAGGTCGACGCCAACACCCAGCCGCTGATCGTGGACGTGGTGTCGATGCGCTGGAAGTGGCTGTTCTTCTATCCGCAATACGGCATCGCCACCGTGAACGAACTGGCCGCGCCGGTCGATCGTCCGATCCATTTCCGGCTGACGTCTTCGGACATGATGGACGCGTTCTTCGTGCCCGACCTCGCCGGCATGATCTACACCATGCCCGGCATGCAGACCAGGCTGCACGCGGTGATCAACGCGCCCGGCAAGTACAAGGGCATGTCGGCCAACTACAGCGGCGCGGGATTCACCGACATGCGCTTCTGGTTCTACGGCATGGACAGCCATGATTTCGATGCATGGGTGGCCAAGGTACGGGCCAGCGGCAACCAGCTCGATCGCAGCGCCTACGACCAGTTGCACCAGCCCAGCCGCGCCAACCCGGTGCACTACTACGCGGGATTCATGCCCGATCTGTACTCGCGCATCCTCAACCGCTGCGTCGATCCGGGCGAAACCTGCATCGACCAGCAGATGGCGCGTGACGCGCATGGCGGCATGGACATGCATTCCGCCGGCATGCACGACGACGACGCGATGAACATGCCGGCCGCGCCCGCAACCCGCATGGCCGCGCCGGCCAAACACTGACCTACCGGTACCACTGAACATGTCCCTGCACCCCGCCAACTGGAATTTCCTGACCGGGCGCTTCACGCTCGATTCGCTGCCATTCCTGAAGCCCGACCTCGAGGGCCGCATCGTCCTCGTCACCTTCATCGTGGTGGCCCTGGGCGGACTGGTGATCCTCGGCGCCATCACCAAGTACCGGAAGTGGGGCTACTTGTGGAAGGAGTGGTTCACCAGCGTGGACCACAAGAAGCTCGGCATCATGTACATGATCCTGGCCACGGTGATGCTGCTGCGCGGCTTTTCCGATGCCGTGATGATGCGTTCGCAGCAGGCCATCGCCTTCGGCAGCAACATGGGCTACCTGCCGCCCGAGCATTACGACCAGATCTTCACCGCGCACGGCGCGATCATGATCTTTTTCGTCGGCATGGCCTACATCGTCGGCCTGATGAACTACGTGATGCCGCTGCAGATCGGTTCGCGCGACGTGGCCTTCCCGTTCCTCAACAACCTGAGCTTCTGGTTCACGTTCTGGGGCGCGGTGATGTTCATGGTGTCGCTGTTCATCGGTGATTTCTCGACCGCCGGCTGGCTGGGTTATCCGCCGGTCACCGAACTGGCGCACAGCCCGGGCGTGGGCGTGGACTACTACATCTGGGGCCTGCAGTTGTCGGGCGTGGGCACGCTCCTCACCGGCATCAACTTCGTGGTCACCATCATCAAGATGCGCGCGCCCGGCATGAGCCTGATGAAGATGCCGATGTTCAGCTGGACCACGCTGTGCACCAGCGGCCTGATCATCGTGACCTTCCCGGTGCTGACCGCGACGCTGCTGCTGCTGACGATGGACCGTTACTTCGGCACGCATTTCTTCACCGCCGGTTTCGGCGGCAACGTGATGCTGTACATCAACCTGATCTGGGTGTGGGGCCACCCCGAGGTGTACATCCTGATCCTGCCGCTGTTCGGGGTGTTCTCCGAAATCGTGGCAACCTTCTCGCGCAAGCCGCTGTTCGGCTACTCCTCGATGGTCTACGCCACCGTGGCCATCATGATCCTGTCGTACCTGGTGTGGCTGCACCACTTCTTCACGATGGGATCGGGATCGTCGGTCAACTCGTTCTTCTCGCTGACGACGATGATCATTTCGATCCCGACCGGCGCGAAGATCTTCAACTGGCTGTTCACGATGTACCGCGGCCGGGTCAGCTTCACCGTGCCGATGCTGTGGACGATGGGCTTCCTGTTCACCTTCACCATCGGCGGCATGACCGGCGTGATGCTGTCGGTGGCGCCGGCCGACTTCCTTCTGCACAACAGCCTGTTCCTGGTCGCGCACTTCCACAACGTCATCATCGGCGGCGTGGTATTCGGCATCTTCGCCGCGATCAACTACTGGTTCCCCAAGGCCTTCGGCTACAAGCTTGACGAGTTCTGGGGCCGCGTCAGCTTCTGGTGCTGGCAGATCGGCTTCTGGTTCGCCTTCGGCCCGCTCTACGTGATGGGCCTGATGGGCGTCACCCGCCGCCTGAGCCACTTCGATGACCCGAGCCTGCAGAAGTGGTTCATCATCGCCGCCTTCGGCGCTTTCCTCATCGCCATCGGCATCTTCGCCTTCGTGGTGCAGCTGTACGTGAGCTTCCGCCGCCGCAAGGAATACGCGATCGGCAACGATCCCTGGGATGGCCGTACCCTGGAATGGTCGACCTCGTCGCCGCCGCCGGCCTACAACTTCGCCTTCATCCCGAACGTGCATGCGCGCGACGCCTGGACGAACATGAAGGAACACGGCTACCAGCGCCCGCTGGAAGGCTTCAACACCGTGCACATGCCGAGCAACACCGGCTTCGGCTTCATCATCGCCACGCTGGCCTTCGTCTGCACCTTCGCGCTGGTCTGGTACGTGTGGTGGCTGGCCGCGATCACCTTCGTCGGCTTGATCGTTGCCAGCATCGTGCACACCTTCAACTATCACCGTGACGAGCACATCCCGGCCGAGGACGTGCACAAGTTCGAGCACTCCGGCAACTGGGCGCCGCGCACCGAAGGGGCTTCCGCATGAATACCGCCGCCATCGACACGGTGAACACCGCGCCGCCGGAATTCCTCTGCCGCACGGAACCGCCGGCCCACAACGGAACGCTGGTCGGGTTCTGGATCTACCTGATGAGCGACTGCTTCGTGTTCGCGTCGCTGTTCGTCGCCTACGCGGTACTCGGCAACCATTACGCCGGCGGCCCCACGGCGGCCGACGTACTCGACCTGCCCGGCCTCGCGGTCAACACCGCGTTGCTGCTGGTGTCGTCGGTGGTGTTCGGATTCGCGATGCTGGAACTGCAGCGCCGCAACAAGGGCGCGATGCTGGCCTGGCTGGCGCTGGCGGGCCTCCTGGCCGCCTGCTTCGTGGCCCTCGAAATCCATGAATTCCTCGGCATGATCGCCGAAGGCGCCGGCCCCGATACCAGCGCGTTCCTGTCGTCGTTCTTCACCCTGGTCGCCACCCACGGCCTGCACGTGACCTGCGGCATCCTGTGGTTGATCGTGCTGATGGTGCAGATCGGCAAGTTCGGCATCAACGAAGCCAACGTCCGCCGCCTGCAGTGCCTCAGCATGTTCTGGCATTTCCTCGACCTCGTCTGGGTCGGCGTCTTCAGCTACGTGTATCTGGTGGGAGTCCTGCGATGAGCCAGCAATCTTCGGCGGGCGACGCCATGCACGAACCGCAGCTGCACGAACACCACGGCAGCCTGCGCGGCTACCTCACCGGCTTCGTGCTGGCGGCCATCCTCACCGTCATCCCGTTCTGGCTGGTGATGGGGCACGTCGTGCCCAGCGTCGGCTGGACCATCTTCATCGTGCTGGCGCTCGCCGTCGTGCAGATCGTCGTGCACATCGTCTACTTCCTGCACCTCGATACCCGCTCGGAAGGCGGCTGGAACATGATGGCCTTCATCTTCTCGGCCGTGCTGGTGATCATCGTGCTGGGTGCGTCGATCTGGGTGATGTGGACCGAAAACAACCTGATGATGCCGATGCCGCAGCAAACGCAGCACGTGACTACGCAGAAATAATGGCCCCGGCCGCAGGCCACGCCGGCAGGCCGTTCCGGAGTCGCAAGTTCGTGCTCTGGATGCTGGTGGCGGCGATCGTGTTCGCCGGGCTCGTGTGGCTGGGCGTCTGGCAAGTACAGCGCTATCACCTGAAGCTCGCCATCAGCGAGGCGATGCAGACCCGCGTGCACGCCGCGCCGGTCACCGCTCCCGGTCCCGACGCCTGGCCGCGTGCGGCCACGCTGCAATACCTGCACGTCAGCTTGCGCGGACATTTCCTCGCCGACGCACAAACCCTCGTGCGCGGATCCAGCCGCGACGGCTACGGCTTCTGGGTGATGGCGCCGTTTGCAACGGAACGCGGTTTCATCGTGCTGGTCAATCGCGGTTACATCCCCGAAAGCCTGCCCAAACAACCGTCGTTCGCTTCGATCAAGCCGCCACCCGGAACCGTGACGATCACCGGCCTGCTGCGCGCGAGCGAACCCGGAGGCGGCTTCCTGCGCCGCAATC
>DASSRT010000160.1:0-2709 GCA_035701705.1 Rhodanobacteraceae bacterium | reverse complement strand
TGTTGGCAAGCAAGGCCCAGGGTTGCAGGTCCAGCGTCGCGTTCTTGACGCGCAGCGTGGTGCCGTCGCTGTTTTTGTATTGCAGGCCAACGAGCGTCGTCTCGCCGCCCAGCGTCCCGCTTGCGCTCGCGTAGCTGAATTGCCCGTGCGTGATGGCGACGCCGCGGTTGAGCGCAAAGTTCAGGCCGGCCGTCGTGTACAGCAACCACGAGGCTGCGATTGCCACGATCGCGGCCAGCACGCCGAAGGCGATGCCGATTCGCAGCAACCATTTGCGCGTGCGCGTCATCGTCACAAGTCCGGTCCGATCACGATATGCAACTGCGCCCCGTGGTAATGCGTATTGTTGACGGGTACGCCGACATCGACGCGCACCATGCCGACCGGCGAGCGCCAGCGCAGGCCGAGGCCCGCGCCGGTTTGCGGATGGAAGGCGGTGCCGTCGAAGGCGTCGCCGGAATCGACGAACGCGGCGATGCCCCAGTTGCGCGTGAAGTAGTGTTCGACGGTGGCGCTCGCGACCAGCAGGCGCTCGCCGCCGACCACGCGGTCGTAGCTGTTGCGCGGCCCCAGCGCCTGGTACGCGTAGCCGCGGATCGAGCGGTCGCCGCCGGCGAAGAAGCGCAACTGCGGCGGCAGCTTGCTGAAATCCGCGACGCTGGTGAGGCCGGCATCGCCGCGCAGGATCAGCCGATTGCGCCGGCCCAGTGCACGAATCCACACTACGTCGGCCTGTGCCTGCGCGAAGCGGGTGTCGATGCCCGGACCTGCCCGCGCAACGAGGTTGATCGAATAGCCGCGCCGCACGAACTGCGGGTTGTCGGCGACCTTCTTCGTCAGCGCGCCTTCCGCGTACACCAGCACGCTGCTGCCATGCTCGACGCCCGGCAGGTTCGTGTTGCCGCCGGAATTGCCGACCGTGAACGTGCCGCCCACGAGGTGCAGGCCCAGCGTGCGCACGAAGCCGTGCCAGTCGCGGGTTTCGTTCGCGGCCAGCGAAAACGTGCGCGACACGGAAGTCTTGGTGTTCTCGTCGCGGTAGCCGATGCCGAGGTTGAAGCTTGCGTGGTCGTGGCCGGGACGCGGAATCGAGTAAACCGTTTGCAAGGTCTTGAGCCGTTGCGCGACCAGCAACTGGTTGTCGAGGGTGTGGCCGCGGTTGTTGATCCAGCGCCGCTTGACGCCCGCGCGCACACCGGGGCCGGTGTCGGTGCCGACGAACACGCCGGCGGTGTAGACGGTGCGCTTGGCAGGAGCGACTTCCACCTTCACCGGCACCACGTGCCCGTGCGCATGCGCCACGTCCGGCTCGACATCGACAATCGAAAAGTAGTCGGCATCGGTCAGCGCCTGTTGCAGCGCCAGCAGGTTCGATTGCGAATACCAGTCACCCGTTTCCCAAGGCACGTAGCGTTGCAGGAACCCCGGCCGGAACTGCGAGCCTTCGAAGCTCACCTCGCCGAGCTTGTAGCGCTCGCCGATGTCGTAATGCAGGTGGATGGCGGCGCGGTTGTCCGCGCGCGTCACCGCGACCTTGTGCACGGTCGCCTTCGCATCGAGCCAGCCCGTTTCCAGCAAGGCGCTGCCGAGCGCAGCCTTGGAGGTTTCGTATTGTGTGTCATCCATCTGCCCGCCGACGCGCGGATGGAAACTGCGCACGGCCAGGCGCACCGGTTTCAGCTGCGCGGCGATATCCGGCACCTCGATGTCGAGCGTCGCGACCTTGGTGGCCGGGCCGGGTGTGATCGCGAGCCGCAGTGTCCAGGTGCTGCCGGCCTTCGCGAGCGCGCTCTCGGCCGTCGCGTTGTAGTAGCCGTAGGGCTGCAGCGCCTTGGTGGCCTGCGCGCTGGCGTCGTTCGCCAGCACCCGTGCCTGGGTTGCACTCACGTCCTTGCGGCCGGCGTATTGGCTGGCGGTGAGCTGGCCCTTGATGGCTTCGGCGAGATCCTTGTCGACGCCGGTGATCGTCACTTTCAAGGTGTCGGCGTGCGCGGCATGTGCGCTGGCGAGGGCCAGCAATGCCAGCGCGGCGAAGGCGAGTGCGCGTGCGGGCGTCATGGTACGCACCGGGGCGCGGATGCCGGCGACCCTCGCACTCGCAACACCTCCTTCGGCACGAAGGGGGTCGATGCGCAGCAGCGGGGGGATGACGCGGCCCGTTGGAAGAGGGGTTCGCTTGCTGCGCGCCAGAAAATTCCCGCCGTCATTCCGGCGCAGGCCGGGATCCATCGTCGCTGTGTCGCCTTGAACGACATCCCTGGTTTCTTCCGCTCGCTTCTGCGGCGAGCGAGTGACTTTCTCTTGGGTGGCCAAGAGAAAGTCACCAAAGAGAAGGCCACCCCGCGAACACGCCCTGCGCCCATCCATGGGCTGCGGGTTCGCTCGCGACCGCCGGGGTTCGCCGAAGGGCCATCCATGGCCCGGCGGCGAACTGGCCCGCATCCTGCGGGCCACCCTTTGGGCAGTTCCGTCGTCCGCTCGCCGTGTTCGAGGGGCCCCGTTGGCGCGCTTCCTGCGCGCGGGGGTGAACAACGCAGATCGTGTGATCTCGCTTCGGTCGAGGCCGGGATGGCCGCCGTCGGAGTGGAGCTCTGCCGCGTCCTTGCATGCCGCCGCGGTGCGCAGCCGAATGGCGGAGCAAGCGCCGCATGTTCGAGGCCACGGATGGCCGAGTTCGGCGCGGCCGCCATTCGGCGAGCATCAAGGGCA
>DASSRT010000159.1:0-3295 GCA_035701705.1 Rhodanobacteraceae bacterium | reverse complement strand
CGTTGCCTGCCGCAGGCAGGCAACGCGGGGGGCTGTGGGCAGTGCAGGACATCTGCAGGCGGTTGACACAGCCCGGGCGGCATCCCGGCGCCGAAGCGCGTATCCTCGCCAGACACCCTGCGCATTCCCGAAAGGAGCACGTCATGCAACACCGCCACGACTACCTGATCCTCGGTGCCGGCATGGCCGGCGAAGCTGCGGCACAAGCGCTGCGCGATGCCGATGCGAACGCCAGCATCGGCATGCTCGGCGCCGAGGCCGATCCGCCGTACGATCGGCCACCGCTCAGCAAGGCGCTGTGGAAGGACGGCAAGGAAGCCGACGTCTGGCGCCCGATCGACAAGGCCCGCGCCGAGGTCACGCTGGGGCGCAGCGCGGTGAAGCTCGACCGCGCCGGGCATCTCGTCACCGATGACGCCGGCGACAGCTGGCATTACGGCAAGCTGCTGATCGCGACCGGCGGTGCACCGCGCAGGCTGCCGTTCGGCGGCGACGATTTCATCTACTACCGCACCGTCGCGGATTACCGGCGCCTGCGCGCCGCGGCCAAACCGGGTGCGCACTTCGCCGTGATCGGCGGCGGTTTCATCGGCAGCGAAATCGCCGCGGCGCTGGCAATGAACGGTTGCAAGGTGACGATGCTGTTCCCCGAGGACGGCATCTGCGCACGCGCCTACCCCGAATCACTGGCCGACGCGGTGACCGCGTATTACCGCGAGAAGGGCGTGGACGTGCGCACCGGCATCACCGCCTCGGGTGGCAGCGCGCATGAACTGGCACTCTCGGATGGCAGCACGCTGCAGGTCGACGGCGTGGTCGCGGGGCTCGGCATCATCCCCAATGTGCAGCTTGCGAAAGATGCAGGACTCGACGTGGACAACGGCATCGTGGTCAACGAGCACCTGCAGTCATCCGACCCCGACATCTACGCGGCCGGTGACGTCGCGGCGTTTCCGGCGCCGGCGCTCGGCCGCCGCGTGCGCGTCGAGCACGAGAACGCCGCGATCACCATGGGCGCGCGCGCGGGCAAGTGCATGGCGGGCCAGGATGCCCCCTACGACGAACTGCCGTTTTTCTATTCCGACCTGTTCGACCTCGGCTACGAAGCCGTCGGCACGCTGGATGCGCGCCTCGAAACCGTCGAGCAGTGGGTCACGCCGTTCCGCGAGGGAGTGGTGTATTACCTCGACGCCGGCCGCGTGCGCGGCGTGCTGCTGTGGAACACCTGGGGTCAGGTCGACGCCGCGCGCGCGCTGATCGCCGCGCCCGGACCCTTCGACGCCGAAAACGTGCGCGGCCGCTTGCCGGCGGCGGGATGAGCGGGGCGGAAGGGAGAGTCGTGCGGCAGTCCGCGGTTTGCCGAAGCATTCCGAGTCTTTCATTGATGACGGGTTCACGCAAGGTTGTGGCGATGGCGAAAGGTTGATGAAAGATTCGGCTGTTACAGTCGACCTATCCGTGCTGCAGGCGCTGCGTGGGCGGAGCGCCACGTGGCTGCGTCGAGAGGCGCAAGTCTTAAGTGCGGCGCGGGTTCGCCGGGCGGAGTTGGGCTGCGGATTCGCGGGCGAAAGGAGTGCAGCGACGGCGCCTGATTGCGCCGATCATTCAAGGGAGATGGGACATGGTGATCGTGCGACGCGATCGGGATTCGGCTTGGGGCCGTTCGATCTTTCGAGCATCGTTCGATCGCATCCTGCGGCGAATTGGGGTGATGGGTGCTCCTCGAAGCGGCGCTGGGTCGATGGCCTCGACAGTCGATATCGCCCTCACCTCACGCGCATGGTTGTCTAAGTCAAACGTTTTTCCGGTAAAAGCGGTTCTCTTGGCGCTGGTCTGCGCTGTGGCGGTGTTTGCCCCATCACTCGCGCGTGCTTCGGTTGCGACCAAACAGTCGCCGCCACATTGCCCGCCAGGTAGTCATGTGCACATTACGGGTCCGGCCCCCGAGTGGAAGTACGGACCTAACGCGTTTTATTTCGTGTGCAAGGCCAATGTCACGCCAATTGGGAACGGGTCGCAAGCCGGTGGCAGTACTGGCGGTGCCGGCAGCGCACATACCTCAGCGAACCCCAAACCCGCCGTAAAACCTGAACACAAGCGCGGCCCGTGCCCTGGCGAGGCTGCTGCCTCCACCCCCACGTCGGCTGGCAGCCACCCCATTGAACTTGGCAATCGCAGTGAAACGCTAGGGGTCACTCTGTTCCAGCTACCCGGCGAGATGGGGTTGGGCTACTCGTTGTACTACACCTCGCCACGAGGCTGGCACGACAGCCTTGGGTATTGGCTGGATACGCGCTGCATGACGGGTGGTGGCAGTGGCTCGCCGATCACCAATGTGATCAGGCCGCCGGGCGGGCGAAATCCACCACCCTGCATGCAGATCAATTTCCATAGCCCGGATGGTGCCGAGCTGGTGTTCAGCGGCAGCCCCGGCACGGTCGGCGCCTATCCGGTGCAAGGCGGCAGCACGGCCACGCTGACGGGCAATGCCGACGGCAGTTACACGTTGCACGACGAGGATGGCACCACGCAGGTGTATTCGAGCAGCGGCACGCTGGAATCGATCAAGGACAATGCGGGATCGGCCTGGACGCTGGTTACCACGGTCGCATCCGGTGTCAGCACCACGACCGTGACGGCGACTGACGGCGCCTCGTTCACGGTATCGCATCCTGCCTCACCGTTGCTGCGGATGCCCGCCGGCACCGTGACGGTGACCGACCCGGCTGGCAATGTTTACAGCTTCGTGATCGCGGTACCGAACGTGTTGTCGGCGCTGACCAACAACGACTTCGAACTGATGAGCCTGACCTTGCCCGGGTCACCCACGACCACGATGTCCTGGAAGTATGCGACGGGCGTTCCCATGCGGTACCTGCTGACCGAAGAGGATTACAACGGCGCGCCGTATTTCTACATCACCTACGACAGCAATGGTTATCCCATCGACAGCCACGAGGCCAACGGCAACCGGGATTTCTCGATCGTCTACACGCTCGGTGCAGGCAACGGCACGATGACGGCGGCGGTCACCAACCCGCTTGGTTACACCACCATCAAGCAGTTCGGCACGCAGAACAGCGGCGAGTACCTTCTGACCTCGGTGAGCGGTGATGCGGTGGCGGATTGCGGCGCGACCAACAGCAGTTACGCGTACGACAGCAACGGTGACATGTCGCAGTCGGTCGACAACAACGGCGTCAAGCACACCTACAGCTACGCCGCGAACGGCGAGTTGCAAAGCGAAACCGAAGCTGCCGGTACGGCGGATGCGCGCACGACGGACTATGTGTGG
>DASSRT010000158.1:0-3625 GCA_035701705.1 Rhodanobacteraceae bacterium | reverse complement strand
TTCGATCAGCTCGCTCGGCAACGCGCCGCAATTGACGATCACCAACGGCTTGTCGCGCACCGCCGAATTGGCGTGCACGATCTCGGCGATGCGTTCCTTGCCGGCGCCGTTGGGGCCGGTGACGAGCACCGGCACCTCGGCGCGCGCCACCTGGCAGGCAAGCTCGATCACTCGCAGCATTTCATCGGCGGCGAACACGATGCCGCGCAGGTCGTAACTGCGTTCAAGCGCCTCGCGCCGCCGCCGCCGCGACACCCGCGAACTGCCGGCTGCGCGCGCATTCTCGGACAGCTCCAGCAGGTTCTCGACCGTCGCCAGCAGCTTGGCGTCGTCCCACGGCTTGGACAGGTAATCGGCCGCACCGGCCTTGACCAATTGCACCGCGGTTTCCAGGTGTGTCCACCCGGTCAGCAGGATCACCGGCAAATCCGGATGCCGCTCGCGAATCGCATGGAACAACGCCACGCCCTCCTCGCCCGAGGTGGTGTCGGCGCTGAAGTTCATGTCGGCAATCACGAGGTCGACATTGCCGCGCGCCAGCAACGCCAGCCCTTCGTCCGGCGCCGCCGCCGTCAAGGGCCGGATTTCGTGCAACGACAACAGCAGCGACAGCGCGTCGCGCACCGCGGCCTGGTCGTCAATGATCAATACGGTGCGCATGGGGTGTCAACCAACTCCTGTTTCATCGCGCGAGGCTAGCACGCCCGTTCGCGTCTTCCCCCTTCCACAGGAAGGGGGATCGAGGGGGATGCGCTATTTCCCAATGCCAACATCCCCCCGCACCTTCGGTGCGACCCCCTTCGTTCCGAAGGGGGTGGTCGCTTCCTTCGTGCGGAAGGGGGTATGCATCACACGCTCCGCGTCGCCACCACCGGCGGCACGTTGGATGCGCGCAAGGCAGGCGCCAGCACGGAAAGTTGCCCGAGCAGCCACAGCACCACGGCGCCGGTCGGCAGGTACCACAACGGCAGGCGCGGCAGTTCGTAGTACTTCATCAGCAGCAGGTTGAGCCCGATCGCCAGCAGTACGCCCAGGATCACGCCACCGCTGACGACCAGGAAATTCTCGGTCTGGAAATAACGCAGGATGTCGTGGCGCGTCGCGCCGACGGCACGGCGGATGCCGATGCTGCGGGTGCGCTGCCCGACCCAGAAATTCGCCAGACCCGCGATGCCGAGCGCGGTGACGAACAGCAACCCCAACGCCGAGGCGATCAACAAACCGATCATGGTGGTGTCGCGCTGGAAGTACTGGGCGCGGATCTGGGTATATGTCTGGGTGTATTTCGGGTTGATGTAGCGGCCGGGGCCGAGCTTGAGCAGCGTTGCCTTTGCGGCTTTCAGGATGCGCGCACGGTCCTGCGGCGCGCTGCGCATCACGTAGTACACACCGGTACTTTCCGCCAACTGCGGCCAGATCATGGTGTCGTCGTTCCTGCCAGCGCCGTGCAGGTTGGGCGCCAACAGGGTACCTACGATGCCGACCACGCGGATGATGCGCTTGCCGACGTACAGCTCCTTGCCAAGCGCGTTCTGCCCCGGGAACAGATGTCGCGCCAGCGCACTGCTGATGATGGCCACCGGCGGTGTCTTCTGTCCCAGCACATATTCATCGGGGTGGAAGTCGCGGCCTGCGATCAGGTGCAGCCCCAGGGTCGCAATCAGGCCGGGCGAGCCATCATAAACACTGACATCAATGCAGCCGGTTCCATGTATCGACATGGTTTGCATGACCCGGTCCAGTGCCTGCTGGCTGGGACAGGTGCCATAGGAGGCCTCGTTCTTGTTCAAGGGCAGCGCAAAGCGCACCTCGGCCACGGATTCGACGCCGGGAATCGTTCGCAGCGCCGCCAGATCCACCTGATGTTGTGCCCAGTCGGCCTGTTCCAAGTCCGCCTTGTGTTGTTCCACCCACGGCTCCGCATTGTTGCCGATGAATCGGCTGTGGATCACCGACAACTGGTTCTCGGCGATGCCGGTGGGCAGCGAAACCTGCTGTACCCGATGCACGATCATGAAGGCGACGTTGCATACGATCGCGCAGGTGCAGGCAACCTGCAGCAACAGCAGGCCCGCCGTCAATTTGTGGCGGCGCAACGTGGAAAAGATCGGCCGGATTTCCATATGCAATACCTTATTCAAATTCTGTAGGAGCGGGCCACGCCCGCGAAGGGAGTGTCGTCGCGCGCTTGGCGCGCTCCTACTGGGTTTTCAATTGAATTGCCGGCGGCACCCGGCAGGCGCGCCACGCCGGCAACAGCCCGGCCAGCACGCTCGCTACGATTGCCAACACAACGGTAATGACCAGCATCGACGGATCCATGCTCGCCAGATGCGCGTAGTCGTCGGGCCGTTGCCGGATGCTCCACAATCCAATTTGGGCAATACCCAGTCCGAGCAACCCACCGGCGACGCCGACCAACGCCGATTCGATTCCGAACTGCACGAAGATATCGCGCTTGCGTGCACCCATCGCCCGGCGCACGCTGATTTCGCCGCTGCGACGCAGGAACTTTGCGAGCAGCAGTGCCACGATGTTCAACATCGCGACGCCGAGAAACCCGATCGCCAGCCAGAACTGCAAGCGCACGTCGCTGGGCACAAGGTTCTCGTGCTTGAGCCATCCCATCAAGCTGTACAGGTTCGCGTTGGTGGGCGGACGCTGGAAACGTCCCAGTGATTTCTGCTGGGCGGAATAGTCAATCAGGAACTGTCGATACGCCTTCACTTGCGCCGGCGTATCCAGTTGCACCCAGAATTGCAGCCAGGTCGTGCTCGGATCGCGCAGGTTGCCTTTGAAATCCGACCACCCGGAAATATTGCCGCTGATAGAGACGTTCTTGTTGTTCACCGCTACCGACAACGGCAGAAAGAACTGGTCGGCGTCAGTGTAGAAACTGGCCGAAGCGTCGGCGTAGAACAACGGCTTTGGCGCCCAATCGCTGGTCACGCCAATCACGCGGAACCCGTGCGGCACTTCAATGCGCGAGCCAAGCCGCACGGTTTGTCCGATGGGATTTGCACCGCCGAACAATTTGCGCGCCAACGAGTTCGTCAGCACGATCACATGCGCACCAGACCGATCGTCCTCGGCAGTCCAGCCACTGCCCGTCACGAACGACACACCGAACATCGCGAAAAATCCCCGCGTGGTGAAACGACCGTCGGCAAAAAACGGCCGCAAGCCGGGCCTTTGCGGCCAGAACCACTCGGTCGTGCCCGCCATCGCCGCCTGCCGCACGCCGCGATGCGCGTGCAGCAGCGCCATCGCATCCGGCCAGGTCAGGTTCTGGTTCGGGTTGGTGCCCATGGGGTCGGTCTTGAATCTGAGCGGCAGTGGATCGAGGTGCGGGGTGTACAAATGCGCACTGCGCCCCGGCAACGGATCCTCGGTCATCACGTGCAGCACCGTCAGCATGGTCATCGACGCACCGATGCCGAGCCCGATCGCCAGCACCATGAGCCCGGTGAGGACCGGTGTGCGCTTCAGGCTGCGCAGTGCGAGATCGAGGTAGTAGGCGAACATTCAGAGCACTCCGTTCAATGACCTCCCCCTTCCGCAGGAAGGGGAATCGAGGGGATGGCTTTGCTTCCCCCTTCGCTTGCGAAGGGGGATCGAGGGGGAT
>DASSRT010000157.1:0-2966 GCA_035701705.1 Rhodanobacteraceae bacterium | reverse complement strand
AAGCAGCACGCAGCCACCCGCATGCCTTCTTCCTTCGGAAGGGGGCAAGCAGCACGCAGCCACCCGCATGCCTTCTTCCTTCGGAAGAGGGCAAGCAGCACGTAACCCCCCGCATGCCCTCTTCCTTCGGAAGGGGGCAAGCAGCACGCAGCCACCCACATGCCTTCTTCCTTCGGAAGGGGGCAAGCAGCACGTAACCCCCCGCGTGCCCTCTTCCTTCGGAAGGGGGCAAGCAGCACGCAGCCACCCACACGCCTTCTTCCTTCGGAAGGGGGCAAGCAGCACGAAGCCACCCGCACGTCCTCTCCCTTCCGCAGGAAGGGGTAGCCTTCATCGGGACCCGCAGCCCGGATTACCCCCTTCGCTGGCGAAGGGGGTCGCGCCGCAGGCGCGGGGGGATGACATTTCGCGTGCGTGCGTGTGAGACGGCATCATGGGCAGCGCCATGACGCCCACGAAACCACCCCTGACCCGCAACGTGCGCCTGCTGATTGGGATGCGCGCGGTGCGCAGCGTCGGACAGGGCGCGATGGTGGCGGCCTTCGCGCTGTACCTGCATGCACTGGGCTGGCGCGGCACCGCGATCGGTGCGGTGTTGATGGGCGCGCTGCTGATCGGCACGTTGCTGACGATGATCGTCGGTCCCCTGAGCGACCGCGGCGGTCGGCGCCGGTTCCTGATCGGCTACGACCTTGCGCAGGCGCTGGCGGCAATCGTCGCGATGGCGACCACCACGCCGTGGCTGCTGGTCGCGGCGGCGGTGGTCGGCGCGTTCGGGCGCGGCGCCAACGGTTCCGCGGGCGCGTTCTCGCCGATCGAACAGGCGTGGCTCGCGATCGAATTGCCGATGGCGCGGCGCGGCAGCGTTTTCAGCGTCAACAGCGCCGTCGGTTTCGCCGGCATGGGGATCGGCGCCTTGCTGGCCGCGACCCCGGCGTGGTGGCTGGGTCACGCGATGAGTCCGGCGGACTATCGCCTGCTGTTCCTGTTGCCGTTGGCAGGTTCGATCGGCAGCGTCGTGATGCTGTGGCTCGCGCGCGAACCCGCGGCGCGTGTTCTGCACGACCGTGAAGATGCCGGTGCGATCCGCGTGCGCCACGAGGAAAACCGCCTGCTGGCGAAACTGGTGCTCGCCAATTCGCTGAACGGGCTCGGCATCGGCCTGATCGGCCCGCTGATCGCGTACTGGTTCGCGATCAAGTTCCATCGCGGCCTGCTGGTGATCGGGCCGGGCATCGCACTGGGTCTGCTGGCCGGCGCGGCTGGTTCGTTCCTCGCCGGCTGGATCGCGCGGCGCCGCGGCATCATGACCACGGTGCTGTGGATGCGCGGCATCGGCGTCGCACTGTTGATCGCGATGCCGCTGGTGCCGTGGTTCTGGCCGGCGATGGGTCTGTACATCGTGCGCGGCATTTCCAATCGCGGTACCGGCGGCGTGCGCCAGGCGCTGGCGGCGGGACTGACGCGTGCCGAACGGCGCGGCCTCGCCAGCAGCCTGCAAAACGTGTCGATCCAGCTGCCGCGTGCGGTCGGTCCGGTCATCGGCGGCGCGCTGTTTGCGACTGGGCATCTGACCTTGCCCTTCCTGCTCGGCGCCGCCTTGCAGCTTGGCTACCTCGTGCTCTACGCGCGCTTCTTCGGTCATACCGAAGCCGCGCAGGTCCGGGAACCGTAAAGATATCCCCCCGGCGCTGCCGCGCCGACCCCCTTCCTGCGGAAGAGGGGTTTGTTCTCCCCCTTCGGAATGAAGGGCGGAGCGAAGCGAACGCACGCGCAGCGCGAGAGGGAGATGGCTTTTGACGTCGGTTACAATGACCGGATGCCGCTCTACGGCACAGCAACGCAAGGAACCGCATGAAAATATTGGTCGCATACAAGCGCGTGGTCGATTTCAACGTGCGCATCCAGGTGAAACCCGATGGCTCGGGCGTCGCCACCGAAGGCGTCAAGCTGTCGCCGAACCCGTTCGACGACATTGCGCTGGAAGAAGCGCTGCGCCTGCGCGAGAAGGGCATCGCCGAGGAAGTCGTGATCGCGACGATCGCGCCGGCCGACGCCCAGCCGCACCTTCGCAATGGTCTCGCGATGGGCGCCAACCGCGCGATCCATGTGGTCACGCCCGACCCGGTGCAGCCGCTGGCCGCCGCGCGCGCGTTCCTGAAACTGATCGAGAAGGAACAGCCCGGCCTGGTGATCCTCGGCAAGCAGGCGATCGACGACGACTGCAGCCAGACCGGCCAGATGCTGGCCGCGCTGTGGGACCGCCCGCAGGCGACCTTCGCATCGAAACTCGAAGTGACCGGTGACAAGGCCACCGTCACGCGTGAAGTCGACGCCGGCCTCGAAACCATCGAAGTGGAACTTCCGGCCGTCATCACCACCGACCTGCGCCTGAACGAGCCGCGTTTCATCAAGCTGCCCGACATCATGAAAGCCAAGGCCAAGCCGATCGAGACCATCGATCTGGCAACGCTCGGCATCGAGCACGGCGGCGAGATCAGGAACACGAACTACGCGCCACCGGCCAAGCGTTCGCGCGGCGTGATGGTGAAGGACGTCGCCGAACTGGTGGGCCTGCTGAAACAAAAAGGGCTTGTGTAGGAGCGGCGGCAGCCGCGACCGGCGCAGCTGGCCGGCCACAAGGTCGCCGGAACCACGAGCAAGCACGGGCCGGAAGCTCCGGCTCTCAACCTGAAGCAACGGAACTCGTCATGTCGAAAACCCTGATCGTCGCCGAACACCTGAACGGCCAACTCAACACTGCCACCGCGCGCTGCGTCACCTGCGCACGCGCGCTGCAGGCGGAAGCCATCGAGGTGCTGGTCTTGGCCGACGCGCCCGATGCCGTCGCCGCGCAGTCCGCGAAGCTGGATGGCGTCAGCAAGGTACTGGCCGTCGCACGCGCCGAGAACGCGCACCCGCTGGCCGCCGTGCTGGCGCCGCAGATCGCCGCTGCCGCGAAGCTC
>DASSRT010000156.1:0-12460 GCA_035701705.1 Rhodanobacteraceae bacterium | reverse complement strand
CCTGACAGGCCATCGAAGCACAGCACCATCACGCCGAGCCGGCCGCGGGTCAGGCGGGCAACGTGGCCTGAAAGGAAGCTGCCGCACAGCATGCCGACGCCCTGCGCGGTCATCAGGATGCCAAGCGAGGCCGCGCCGAGGTCGAGGCGCGTGTCCGCCAGTACCGGCAAACCCACCTGGATGGGTCCGCCGACGAACACCGAGACCACCGCGACATACAACATGAACGCGCGCAGCGGCACGTCCGCCCACGCGTAGCGGAAACCCGCGGCGATGCTGGCGAACACGCCTTCCGTGCTCGCGTGCGGCTGGCTGTCGCCGCTGATGCGGATCAGCATCAGGGAGGCGAGCGAGAACAGGAAGCTTGCCGCGTCGATCGCGAAGGCCAGCCCCAGCCCGTGGGCGTCCGGCAACGACTGCGCCGACAGCGCGTGGTGCGCGCCCAGCGCGATCACGAAGCCGGCGATCACCGGACCCACCACCATGCTGAGCTGGCGCACGCCCATGAACAGTGCATTGGCCGGGCGCAACTGTTCGGGCTTCACCAACTGCGGCAGGATCGCCGAGCCCGCGGGATACGCGAACGCGGTGGACAGGCCAATGCCGAGCGCCAGCAGGTAGATCATCCACATCTGGATGCTGCCTGCCAGCACCAGCGCGGCCAGCACCACGATGCAGGCGGCATTGGCGGCGCGCGCGCCCAGCAACACCCGCCGCGGTGACATGCGGTCCACCACCGCGCCGCCGATCAGCATGAACAGCGCGCGCGGCAGCGCCATCACCGCCAGTACGATGCCGAGCGCCGCCGGATTGCCGGTGAGCTTCAACACCAGCCACGGCAACGCCACCAGCGTGAACTGGTCGCCGAATGCCGAAATCGAACTGCCGCCGAACAGCAGGCTGAAGTTGCGGATCTTGAAAAGGGACGTGCGTTCGGGGCTTGCGGTCAACTCGGGCGCTTGCATGCGGTTACCGATCGAAAGGGGCGGGTGCGGAATGCGGTCCAACCGCGGTGGATTATGAGGGTGTACGATCCGCCAAGGTCGCCGGGTGCGAACCCGGTCCGGCGGAACCTTGGCGTGGAGGGGGAACCATGGTCGACAAGGAACGCCGCAGTGGCGGCAAACCGGTAACGGTGCGCATGCTGCGCGACCTCAACGAGGCCCAGCGGCTCACGCTCGCCAGCCTCGAAAAATTCGGCTGGGAGCTGAAGTTCGTCCGCCACCCGATGTTCATGCCGGCCGTGCCGGTGGTGTTCGATCCCGACCAGAAAAAATTTGCCGTGCTTGAGAGCGACGGTTCATTGAACGAGGAAGCGGCGCTCAAGATACGCAATTGATATGGGCCCGCCAGGACTCGAACCTGGAACCAAGAGATTATGAGTCTCCTGCACTAACCGATTGTGCTACAGGCCCATCGGATCGCAAAGAGTAACGGGGACGCGGTGCTTACGCTGGGGTGGCCGGCGCCACTGCATTGCGCAGCGCGCCACGCAACGTGCGCTTTTCGCTCTCTTCCAGCTTGCGGCCCAGCAGTTCGCTGGCGCGCAGCAGCAGTTCGCGGTCGAGTTCGTGCGGTAGCGGGGTGCGTTCGGGCAGGGCCAGGATCAGTTCGCGCTGGGTCGCGTCGAGCGTGGTTGCGAATTCGCCCGCGAGTTCCTGCATGCGCGCGAGGTTGTGCGCGACGTCGGTGTCGGCGTGCGCGCCTTCGGAGTCTGCACCCGGCGTCGCCGCGTATTCGCGACGAAACAGGAATTGTTTCAGCGTTTCCGCATCCAGCTGGCGGCGGGTGTCGGCTTCGCGTTGCAGCGCGGCCGACTGGTTGCCGGACGGGTCACTCGGTTCGATGCCGAGCAGGTGCACGCGAATGCCGTGTTCCTGTGCTTGCTGCACACCGACGCGCAGGTCCTCGTCGCCAGCCAGCAGCAGCGCATCGGAGATCGCATGGTTGCGGGCAAGGTTGGTGAGGTCGGAAAAGATCAAGCCGTCCACGCCCTTCTGTTCGCCGGACTGGTTGACGAAGCCGAGTCGCAACTTGATGTTGTCGAGATACGCCATCGCCAGATGTGCGGGCGTGGGTCCCGAGTTGGTGCCGTCGTACCAGTAGATGCGCAGCAGTGGGCAGCCGCCGATGGCCTCGGCGCAGGTAGCGAGGTATTGCGCGAATTCGGCATTGGCAAGTCTCGTCTCGCCGCGCCTCAGCGGTTGCCCGAACAACAGCTCGCTGGCCGAAGCGTAGAAATAACCAGCGTCAACGAAAACGGCAATGCGGTTCATGGAAGTATTCATGGGTTGCGGGAAACGTGGCTTGTCTTCCCCCTTCCGCAGGAAGGGGGATCGAGGGGGATGGCTGTTCGCGTCGATGCAGGGCATCCCCCCGCCGCTGCGCGGCGACCCCCTTCCTGCGGAAGGGGGTGCAAATGCGTTACTCGAAATCGAGGAACGAGCGCAGTTGTTCGCTGCGCGACGGATGCCGCAGCTTGCGCAGCGCCTTGGCCTCGATCTGCCTGATGCGCTCGCGGGTGACGTCGAACTGCTTGCCGACTTCTTCCAGCGTGTGGTCGGTGTTCATGTCGATGCCGAAGCGCATGCGCAGCACCTTGGCTTCGCGCGGGGTCAGGCCCGCCAGCACGTCGCGCACGGTTTCCGTCAGGCCCGTATCGGTGGCCGATTCTACCGGCGAGCCGGCGTTCTGGTCCTCGATGAAGTCGCCGAGATGCGAATCCTCGTCGTCGCCGATCGGGGTTTCCATCGAGATCGGTTCCTTGGCGATCTTCAGTACCTTGCGGATCTTGTCCTCGGGCATTTCCATCGCAACCGCCAGTTCTTCCGGCGTCGGCTCGCGGCCATACAACTGCAGCATCTGGCGCGAAATGCGGTTCAACTTGTTGATGGTCTCGATCATGTGCACCGGGATGCGGATGGTGCGCGCCTGGTCGGCGATCGAGCGGGTGATGGCCTGGCGGATCCACCACGTCGCGTAGGTACTGAACTTGTAGCCGCGGCGGTATTCGAACTTGTCGACGGCCTTCATCAGGCCGATGTTGCCTTCCTGGATGAGGTCCAGGAACTGCAGGCCGCGGTTGGTGTATTTCTTGGCAATGGAAATCACGAGGCGCAGGTTGGCCTCGACCATTTCCTTCTTGGCGCGGCGGGCCTTGGCCTCGCCGATCGACATCGCGCGGTTGATTTCCTTGATGTCGGTGAGCGGCAGGTACAACGCGCGCTCGATTTCGCAGAGTTTCTGCTGCTCCAGCACGATGTCGTCGTGGTGGGTCTTGATCGCCGGTACCCATTTCTGGCGCTTGCGGCCGAGCTCCGTCGCCCACTCGAGGTTGGTCTCGTTGGACGGGAACAGTTCGATGAATTCCTTGCGCGGCATGTGGCACTGGCGGGTGCACACATCCATGATCACGTGCTCGTGGCGGCGGATCGCCGTCACCACTTCACGCAGCTTGCGCACGAAGCCGTCGATCAGCGCGGACGGCAGCTTGAGCTTGAGGAACTCCTCGCCCATCTTCTCGCGCAGCTTCTGGACCTTCTTGTCGCCGACGCCGTGCTTGTCGGCGGTGTGCTGGAACTTGCCGTACAGCTCGCGCAACACGTCCATGCGGCGCGCGACCTCGACCGGATCCGGGCCGCTGGGGCCGGCATCCTCGTCACCGCCGGTGGAGTCGTCGCTGTCGTCGTCGTCGCCGTCGGAGTCGCTGTCGCTGTCGGCGGACGCGGTGTCGGCTGCCGGCGCCGTGGTGCCGAATTCCTCGGCGGGAATTTCGAGGTCGGCAAAGCCGGCCAGGATTTCACTCATGCGGCGCTTGCCGTCGAGGTGCAGGTCGTACTCTTCCAGCAACAGACCGACCGCCCACGGGAAGCTGGCCAGTGCGGTCTGGACTTGCGTCAGGCCTTCCTCGATGCGCTTGGCGATCGCGATCTCGCCTTCGCGGGTCAGCAGTTCCACCGTGCCCATCTCGCGCATGTACATGCGCACCGGATCGGTGGTGCGGCCGACTTCGGCGTCGACCGCCGAGAGCAGCGCCACGGCTTCCTCGGTCGCGGTTTCGTCGTCGTCGGTACTGACCCCTTCGGCGCTGATGGTGTCGGTATCGGGTGCGATTTCATGCACCTCGATGCCCATGCCATTGATCATGCCGATGATGTCTTCGATCTGCTCGGGATCGACGATGTCATCGGGAAGGTGATCGTTGACCTCGGCGTAAGTCAGGTAGCCCTGCTCACGGCCCTTGGTGATCAACTGCTTGATTTCGGATTGCTGCGAGGGGAGGTTTTCCATGGGGCACCGCGACCGACAAGACCGTTCAGTATAGCAAAATGGAGCCATTCCGGCCAGCACACAAGGCCGGAAAAGCGTGATGGGACAAGCAGCTAGGTGCGATTCATCATGCAAGAATCGGCCCAAGTGGCGGCCGGCTTGTCTTCCCCCTTCCAAGGGAAGTGATGATTTTCCTCCCCCTTCGCTTGCGAAGGGGGAGTGAGGGGGATGGCTTTTGATCCGACTGGGCATCCCCCCGCGCCTTCGGCGCGACCCCCTTCGTTCCGAAGGGGGTATCCCGGCGGGATCACACATGCAGCCAGAACGTTACAGGACCGTCATTGACCAGCCGAACCTGCATATGGGCACCGAAGCGGCCGGTTGCAACCCTCGGGTGGGCGGCGCGCGCCAATTCCACCAGCCGCTCGAACCAGCGCCGCCCTTCTGCCGGCGGCGCGGCACTGGTGAAACTGGGGCGCATGCCCTTGGCGGTGTCGGCGGCCAGCGTGAATTGCGGCACCAGCAGCAGCCCGCCGCCGGTGTCGTGCAGGGACAGGTTCATCTTGCCTTCGGCGTCGTCGAATACGCGGTAGCCGAGCAGACGCTCGCACATTCGCTGCGCCTGCGGCTCGCCGTCGCCGGGTTCGACCGCCACCAGTACCAGCAAACCCGCGTCGATCGCGCCGACGATGTTGCCATCGACGGTGACCGAGGCTTCAGTGACGCGTTGCAGCAGGGCGATCATGGGCAATCGGGTGTGATCGGATGGGCTTGAGCTTAGCCGCTCCGTGGAGCCGGGGATGGGGAATGGGTGGCGGGGGCGCGTGAATGCGTTTTCCGTTCGCTGTTGGCGATACCCGATCCACGCTGTGCGTGCGGCTCATGTTGGCGCGGGGGTTGCTCATTGCGCCCCACCGCCAGCCCCGCCGCCCATTCCCCATCCCCGGCTGTTCGCTACACTCCCGCGATGCGCTGGTACACCCGACTCGCCTATGCACTGATGTGGCTCGCCGCGCGCCTGCCACTGCGCCTGCATCGCGCGGCGGGCGCGCTGTTGGCGTGGGGATTCCGGGTGACCGGCAACCGCAAGCGCCGGATCATCGAGGCCAACCTCGCGCTGGTGCGCCCCGGGCTCGCTGCCGCGGCGCAGCGAAAACTCGCGCGCGCTTGCCTTCACGACGCCGGTGTCGCGCTGGCGGAACCCTTTGGCATCTGGACCAATCCGCGCCGCACGCTCGCGCTGGTGCGCGAAGTGCGCGGGCAGGATCTGTTCGATGCCGCCCTCGCCGCGGGTCGTGGGCTGATCCTGTGCGCACCGCATCTCGGCAGTTGGGAGGTCGCCAACTACTGGATCGGTGCACGCACGCCATTCGCGACCTTCTACACCGCGCCGCGTCATCCGCAGGCGGAAGCACTGTTGCGCCGCTTGCGCGCAGGCGGCGCCAGCATCCAGTTTCCGATCGACGACACGGGCGTGCGGCGGGTGTTCCGGCATCTCAAGCACGGCGGCGTGGTGTCGATCATGCCTGACCACGTGCCGCGTGCCGGCAGCGTGGTCGCGCCGTTCTTCGGGATGCCGGCCTTGACCATGACCCTGCTGCCGCGGCTGGCCCAGCGCACCGGTGCTGTGGTGTTGATGCTGTTCGTCGAACGCCTGCCGCGGGGTTTCCGCGTGCATTTCCGCGAGTCGCCGGCGGCGCTCGTCGACCCCGATCCCGTGGCCGCGTGCACGGCGATGAATGCGGCGATCGAGGCCTGCGTGCGCGACGCGTTCACGCAATACCAATGGACCTACAAGCGCTTCAAGGCGCGCGCCGGCAGCGGCTTGAGCGATGCTGCGTACGCCGCGGCGGGAGTCCCGAGTTGATGCGTGGGTACGTGCGCCTGACGTGGTGGCTGTTGCGCGCATTCGGCGTGTTGCCGCTGCGCGTGCTGCATGCCTTGGGGGCGCTGGTCGGGCGCGTGCTGTGGTGGCGCCGGCGCGGTCGTGAGCGCATGCACGCCGAGGTGAACCTTGGCATCGCGCGGCCGGATCTCGATACCGAATCGCGTGCACGCCTGACCCGTGCCTGCCTCGTCGAAACCGGCCGCGCCGCCACCGAAATGGCGGCGGTGTGGGGACGCGGCGCGCGGCGCGCGTTGCATCTGGTCCGCGAGGTGGAAGGCCAGGCGCTGTTCGATGCCGCGCTGCACGCCGGTCGCGGCGTGATCATCGCCGCGCCGCATCACGGCTGCTGGGAGCTGCTGAACTACTGGCTGTGCGCGCGCACACCGATCGCGATCCTCTACGCGCCGCCGCGCAATCCCGCGTGGGAAGCCCTGCTGGTGCGCGCACGCGGCGACCTTGAACCGGAACAAGTGCGCGCCGAAGGCGCCGGCGTGCGCACGCTCTACAAACGCCTCGCGGCGGGCGGCGTGGTAGGCATCCTGCCCGACCAGCAACCCAAGCGCGGCGACGGCCGCTTCGCGCCATTCTTCGGGCTCGACGCCAACACCATGGTGCTGCTGCCGCGGCTCGCGCAGCGCACCGGTGCCACTGTGCTGTTCGCCTTCGCCGAGCGCCTGCCGCGCGGCGCGGGCTTTCGCATCCGCATCCTGCCGGCGCCGCAGGGCATCGCCGATGCCGACCTCGATGTCGCCTGCACGGCGCTCAATCGCGGTGTCGAGCGGTGCGTGGAACTGGCGTTCCCGCAGTACCAGTGGACCTACAAGCGTTGGGCGGAACGGCCCGAGCCCGGCACGCCGGATCCCTACTGGATTGCCAGGAACGGAGAGGTCGACGCATGAGCCCCATCACCTGCATCGAAGACTTGCGCCAGCTGTACCGGAAACGCGTGCCGCGGATGTTCGTGGATTACTGCGAGTCGGGTTCGTGGACGGAAGCGACCCTGCGCCGCAACCTCGATGACTTCGCGAAGATCCAGTTGCACCAGCGCGTGGCGATGGGCGTCGAGGGTGGCAGCACGAGCGCGACGATGCTCGGCGAAAGCGTCGCGCTTCCGGTCGCGCTGGCGCCGGTCGGCATGCTCGGCATGCAGCATGCCGACGGCGAGATGCTGGCGGCGAAGGCCGCGCTCGATTTCGGCGTGCCGTTCACGCTCTCGACCATGAGCATCTGCTCGATCGAGGACGTGGCGGCATGCGTCAAGCGTCCGTTCTGGTTCCAGCTGTACGTGATGCGCGACCACGCCTTCATCGAACGCCTGATCGATCGCGCCAAGGCCGCCGGTTGTTCCGCACTGGTGCTGACGCTGGACCTGCAGGTGATGGGCCAGCGCCACCGCGACCTCAAGAATGGCTTGTCGACGCCGCCCAAGCCGACGCTGAAGAACCTTGCCAACCTCGCGCTGCATCCGCGCTGGTGTGCCGGCATGGCGCGCACGCGGCGGCGCCAGTTCGGCAACATCGTCGGCCAGGTCGAGGGCGTCAGCGACATGCACTCACTGTCGGCGTGGACGGCCGAACAGTTCGACCGCGGCCTCGACTGGGACGATGTCGAATGGATCAAGCGCCGCTGGGGCGGCAAGCTCATCATGAAAGGCGTGCTCGATGCCGACGACGCCCGCCGCGCGGTCGATTGCGGTGCCGATGCCGTCGTGGTGTCCAACCACGGCGGTCGTCAGCTGGACGGTGCGCCGTCGTCCATTTCCGTGTTGCCGGAAATCGCGCAGCGGATCGGTCGCGATTGCGAGCTGTGGCTGGATGGCGGCGTGCGCTCGGGGCAGGACGTGTTGAAGGCGATCGCGCTGGGCGCGCGCGGGGTGCTGATCGGACGCGCCTTCGTGTACGGCCTCGGCGCGCTGGGTGGCGCCGGCGTCACCACCGCATTGGAGTTGATCCAGCGCGAGCTGGATTTGACCATGGTGCTGTGCGGCGTGCGTTCGATCGCCGAAATCGACCGCCGCGTGCTGCACGAAACCTGAGCGGGCTCAACGCAGCAGCACCAGCGCGACCAGCAACGCGGTGACAAAAAGGTAGGGGACCGACCACACGTGGAAACGCCAGACGATGCCGCGGCTGCCGTCGAGGCGCAGGGCAATCAGGTTGGCCAGTGAGCCGATCAGCAGACCGGAGCCGCCGACGTTCACTGCGGCCGCGAGCAGGGTGACGTTCGCGGTGTAGTGCTGCAGCAACACCGTGGCTGGCACGTTGCTGATCGCTTGCGACAGCACGACGCCGCCGGCATAGAGGGCGCGTGGATCGCCCCAGCCCAGCGTGCCCACGTGGGCCTGCACCGCCGGCAACGCGGCGAGATGCCCGAGTCCCACGAACATCGCGGCGAAGGTGAGCAGCAGCCAATCCACGCCCGCCAGCACGCGCCGGAAGAAGACGAGGCCAATCGCGAGCACCGCCAGTGCCGCGGGTATCGCATGGCCCCATTGCAGCGCCGCGACCAGTGCCGCCAGCAACACCAGCGAGCCCGCAAGCAACGGCGTGTCGATCCGATGCGTTGCGACGGCGTCCGCGTGCATGCGCAACGGCGCGGCGGGGAACGCGAAACCGCACACGACCAGCAACACGACCAGCAACACGGCGCCGGTCGGTGCCAGCGCGGCCATGTAACCGAAGAAGCCCAGTCCCGAGTGCTGCCACAGCAGCAGGTTTTGCGGATTGCCGATCGGACTGAAGGTCGAACCCGCGTTCACGGCCAGCGCCTCGAAGATCACCAGCCGCTGGCGCGGGATGGCCGCGATGCGATCCAGCGCGATCGTCAGCGGAACCACGAGGAACAGCGCGACGTCGTTGGTCAGCACGCTCGACAACGCCGCCGCCAACAGCACCAGCACCAACGCCAGCGCGCGCACGCTGCGCAGGCGGGTGACCAGATGCGTGGCGAGTCGCTGCAGGTGTCCGCTCGTCAACACGCCCTGCACCAGCACCAGCAAGCCAGTCAGGCCCGCGAGCGTCGGCAGGTCCAGCCAATGCAGGTAGTCGCGTGGCGCATGCGGGTCGCAGATCGCCAGCACCAGCACCAGTGCCATCAGCACCTGCAGCAGGCGATCCCGGATCAAGCGTTGCAGGTGACCACTCTGTGCCATGGCGCGGCAGACGCAAACACAAAGAGCGAGCGTAATGGACGCTCCGTGGCGGAGAAATTACCCGAGGACTGGCACCCGGCTGAGGAATCTTTGAAGAACCGTCGCGAGCGAAGGCAGATTGCGTGACGCCGGCGCGCAGCAAGCGGAGCGTACACGCAAGTACGTGAGCATTGCGAGCACCGCCGGCGCGCAAGCTGCAGAGCGCAGCAGGTTGTTCGGAGATTCCCTAGATTCCCGCGTACCACTGATAGCCCTGGTCTTCCCAGTAACCGCCGTGCCCGCCTTCGATGCCCTTGAGTGAAGCGACGAGGTCGATGCGGCGCAGGTATTTCGCCATCTTGTAGCCAAGCTGGCGCGGCACCCGCAGGCGCAACGGCGCACCGTTCGGAATGGGCAAGGTCTTGTCGTTCAACGCCCACGCCAGCAATGTTTGCGGATGGTTGGCGTCGTCGAAGCCCAGCGATTCGTAGTATTCGGTGCCATCGTCCATCGCGTCGTAGCAGCGGAACACCACGTAACGCGCAGCCGGCGTCGGCTGCGCCAGTTTCAGCACGCGCGACAACTGCACGCCGGTCCACTTGCCGATCACGCTCCAGCCCTCGACGCAGTCGTGGCGGGTGATCTGCGTGCGGTTTGGCAGCGCACGCAAATCCGCCAGCGACAACGACAAGGGATGCGCCACCAGCCCGCCGACCGCCAATTCGTAATCGCGGAATCCGTTCGCCGCCAACGCGCGGTACGCGGGCGCCTGCGGATTGGTGCTGCCGTTGGGACGAAATTCCGGCGAGATGTCGGCTTCGTCGTATTCGGTCGCCATCGCGTTGCGTGACAGCGTCCGTTGCGCAGCGTGGCTGAGTGACGTCGCGCTGCCGAGAACCTTGGGCGCCCAACTGGTTTCCGACAACTTGTCGCAGCCGGCCAGCGTCACCGCGCCGGTCAAGGCCAGTGCGTCGCGCAGGAAGCGCCGGCGTTTATTGATGAGTTTCATCGTGGCTTTCCGTGATGGCGTAACGGCCGGTGATGATCGACCTCAAGTTGTTGCCGAGGCCGGTCACGATCACCTCGAAAATGTGGATCAGGAAGAACGCGACGAAACCCCACGCGCACAGGAAGTGGATGCTGCGCGCGGACTGCCGGCCACCGACCAGATCCACCAGCCAGCCGAGCACCGAATCCATGCGCGGCGACATCGCGAGGCCCATCAACACCACGCCGCCGCCGAGCACGAAGATCACGCCGAGATACGCCAGCCGCTGCAGCACGTTGTAGCGCAGCGCCGCCTCGCCGTGCGGATGCCGCAGCAGCGCGTGGTCGATGATCGAGCGGCCGATGCCGCGCCAGTCGCGACGGGTGGGAATCAGGTCGCGCGTGAGGTGTCGTGTCCACAAGGCGTAGGCCACGAACAGCACGCCGTTGATCACGAACAGCCAGGCAAAGAAGAAGTGCCAGGCGCGCCCCATCGACAGCCATTGCGGGCCGGGAATCGTCGCCCAGGCCGGGAAGCCACGCACCGTCGTTTGCCCGTCCACCTTGGAGACACCCAGCACGCCGGTGGTGTTGAAGCGGTGCGTGCCGAGCGTGGTCCAGCCGTGCAGCGTGCCATCGGCGGACTGCGTGGCGGTGGTGCTGAGCCATGGATGTGCGAAAGTCGAGCGCTGGCCCCAGTACAGGGCCGGATGCGCGTTGAAGATCTGCAGGCCGCTGCCGAGCAACACCAGCAGGCAGATCGCGTTGATCCAGTGCATGATCCGCAGCGGCAGCGCGTGCCGATAGGCCACGCGCCGCGGCGGACGGGTGGGCGCCGCGGTGGGCGCAGCAGCGATTGCGTCTTCGGGGATGCTGGCCATGCTTGCTTGCACTCCGCGCGATCCGGTGGCCGGACGAGCTTACCTTCAATCCCATTCGTTCGCAGGTCCGGCGGGGTTACATCGCAGGGGCGCCCGGCGATATGCTCCCGGGTCACCCCGTCACGATCCGGCGCCGCGGCGCCCGAGGAGAACCACCATGTCACTTGCAGGCAAACGCGTCGCCATTACCGGTGCCTTCGGATCGCTGGGCGCCGCCGTGGTGCAGGCCGCCCTTGCCGCGGGCGCGCAGGTTGCCGCGATCGACCGCGCCGACGCACCGGCCGACGCGCACGGCGCACAGGCCTTCGGTGGGGTGGATCTCGCCGACAGCGCGCAGGCGAAGGCCGCCATCGACGCCGCCGCCAAGGCCCTCGGCGGACTCGATGCGCTGGTCAACATCGCCGGCACCTTCCGTTTCGAGATGCTCGCCGACGGCAATGCCGAGACCTGGGATTTTCTGTATCGCGTGAACTTGCGCACGGCGGTCGCGGCCAGCCAGGCCGCGCTCGCGCACCTGCCGGACGGCGGACGCATCGTCAACATCGGCGCGGCTTCGGCCCTGAAGGCGGGCGCCGGTGTCGGTGCCTACACCGCGTCCAAGGCCGGCGTGCTGCGCCTGACCGAATCGTTGGCCGAAGAGTTGAAAGCGCGCGGCATCACCGTCAACGCGGTGCTGCCCTCGATCCTCGACACCCCGCCCAACCGCCGCGACATGCCCAAGGCGGATTTCGACAAGTGGGTGCAGCCCGCGCAGCTGGCCGACGTCATCGTGTTCCTGCTGTCCGATCAGGCCGCGGCGATCACCGGCGCGCTGATTCCGGTGACCGGGCGGGTGTAAGCGGCATCCCCCCGCTGCTGCGCATCGACCCCCTTCGTGCCGAAGGGGGTGGTTTTGGCTTCCCCCTTCCGCAGGAAGGGGGATTGAGGGGGATGGCTGTTGCTGTGCCCTATGCCGCGCGATCCGCATCAGCGTGGTAGCGCACGGCCTCTTCCACTTCGTTCTTCGAGCCCAGGATCACCGGCACGCGCTGGTGCAGGCCATCGGGCACGACTTCCAGCAGGCGTTGGCGGCCGGTGCTGGCGGCGCCGCCAGCCTGCTCGACGATCAGGCTCATCGGGTTGGCTTCGTACATCAGGCGCAGCTTGCCGCCCTTGGCTTTCACCTTTTCGTCGAGCGGATACATGAAGGTGCCGCCGCGGGTGATGATGCGATGCACGTCGGCGACCATCGAGGCCACCCAGCGCATGTTGAAGTCGCGCTCGCGCGGGCCGGTCTTGCCGGCCAGCAGGTCGGCGACGTAGTGC
>DASSRT010000155.1:0-2125 GCA_035701705.1 Rhodanobacteraceae bacterium | reverse complement strand
GGCGCTGGAAGTGGGGCCGAAGATCATGGCCACTGCCGGCCGTGCCTACAAGGCGGGTGTCAAGATCGCCTTCGGCACCGATGCCGGCGTGTATCCGCACGGCGAGAACGCGCAGGAGTTCGTGTACATGGTGCAGGCGGGGATGCCGCCGATGTACGCGATCCAGGCCGCGACCACGCACGCGGCGGCGTTGCTCAAGCACTCCAGTGATTTCGGCAGCATCAGCGCCGGCAAGTACGCCGACGTGGTCGCGGTACCGGGCAATCCACTGCAGGACATCGCCTTGATGAAGCAGGTCGATTTCGTGATGAAGGAAGGCACGGTGTACAAACAGGATGGCAAACCCGCAGCGGCTGCCCTCGAATCCAGCCTTGGAATGTAGATGGGACACCCTCACTTGAGTGGGGCCTTGCACCTGTGACGATATTGTTCTCCTGAACTCTCTCTTGCCCTGGTTACGTCATGAACGCTTCACCGCAATCCGCACATAGCGAGTCCGCCGCATCCCGGCACGTATTCGAAGCCGGCGAGGCCAACTTCGAAGCCGACGTACTGCAGGCGTCATTGCAGACGCCCGTGCTGGTCGACTTCTGGGCGACCTGGTGCGGGCCCTGCAAGACGCTTGGCCCGATCCTCGAAAAACTCGCGGATGATTACGCTGGCGCCTTCCGCCTGGCCAAGGTCGACTGCGACAAGGAACAGCAACTTGCCGGAATGTTCGGCGTGCGCAGCATCCCCACCGTGGTGCTGATCAAGGGCGGCGAAATCGTCGATGCGTTCTCGGGCGCGCTGCCGGAATCGCAGGTGAAGGAATTCCTGAAGCGCCATCAGGTTGAACCGGCCAGCCGCATCCAGGCACCCGCGCAGGATGTCGATGAAGCCACGCCCGCAGCGGAAACGCCGCAGGCCGCGGTGGCGCGCTTGCAGCAGGCACTCGCCGCGGCCCCGGACGACGCCGGCCTGAAACTCGATCTCGCCCTGGCGCGCGCCCGTGCCGGCGACACCGCCGGTGCGCAGGCCACGCTTGATGCCCTGCCCGTCAACCTCGCCGAAGACGATCGCGCCAAGGCGCTGGCCGCGATGCTGGCGATGCAGCAGTCGCTCGCGGCGATTCCCGCCGCGGCCGAACTGCTGGCACGCGTCGAGCAGGACCCACGCGACTTCGCCGCGCATGACGGCCTTGGCGTGCGCCAGTTGCTCGGCGGTGACGCCGCCGACGCGATGGGCCACTGGCTGGCGATCCTCGCCACCGATCGCGGCTGGAACGAAGGCCTTGCACACAAGCGCCTGCTCGATGCATTCCGCATCGTCGACGACGAGGCGCTGGTCGGCAGCACCCGCCGCAAGATGTCCTCGCTGCTGTTCTGACGGGTTGTCGAAAAGTGCGCGCCTGCGCTTTTGCAACGCGCGACCCGCGTACGTTGCAATGCTCGCGCACCCGAACCTGCAGGGGAATCCATGATGCTCCATCCGTTCCGCTACGAACACCGCGACCAACCACTGCTGCCCTGGCGGGTGTTCTGGTTGCGCCGCGTGGTCCGGACCGGCGTGGTCGGCGCGGCGGTGATCGTGGTTTCGCTGATCATCGGCATGCTGGGTTATCGCCTGACCGAAGGCATGGACTGGCTGGATGCGTTCCTCAACGCGTCGATGATCCTCGGCGGCATGGGCCCGGTGGCGACCATGCACACGGTGGCGGGAAAACTGTTCGCGAGTTTTTATGCTCTGTACAGCGGCCTGGTGCTGGTGGCAACGGCCGGCCTGTTGTTCGCACCGTTCCTGCACCGCCTGATGCACCGCTTCCATCTTGAAGGCCGCGGCGGCGACGCCGATTAGCCCCGCCTGTTCGCGCCCACCTGCAGGGCCGCGCTCGCATGGCGTGAACAAGCACGCTGCTAGACTCGCGCCGGATGCAGCCCTTCCTCCGGCCGCACCACCGCCAGCCATGACCGACGCCAACTCAGCCGAACTCGAACTGCCGGGATACCGCTTGTTGCGCCCCGTCGGCAGCAGCGGGGCGGCGACGGTGTACGTCGCGATCAAGCGGTCGCTCGCGCGCGAAGTTGCCGCCAAGGTGTTCCGCACGATGGACGCCGCCTCCGCCGCGCGCATCGAACAGCTGCTG
>DASSRT010000154.1:0-11240 GCA_035701705.1 Rhodanobacteraceae bacterium | reverse complement strand
CTGCGGGAAGTATTGGCGGAGTGAGGTGCCCTTGGATGAATGCGGCGGAAGGTGAAAGGAAAACTTGCTTGTACAAAATGCCTCAAGCAGCTTTTCAAGCTCTGCTTCGTCGGGCTGTTGGTCCGCCTCTCGTGCCCATTGATACCAGCGGGCGGTGATCGCTCGTGCCAGTCGCCACGGGCTGGGCGGCCATTCACCGTGTGGGTCGTCGAACGGATTGACAGCCCACGGTGTAGCATGAAAGCGTCCCAGTGGGAAGATTTGGCGAAGTACGATCCGCATGGATTATTCCTCGCCCTCTTCCTCATCGTCTCCCGAATCATCATCTTGATTGATGACGGCGTCGCCATTCGATGATTGATCCTCGTCCTTGCCTTCACGGTACAGTTCTTTACGCGGCCAATAGATATCGGTGATCCTTGAACTGGCTTCACCGAAGTCAGCATTGTTGATGGCATCTCCGATGTTCACGTCGATGACAGCAGGTTCGCCGTTGGCTTTGAGGCCATCTTTTTGCAAGGCGAGGTGGCAGCCAGAGCGGTACCGAAATGGCATGCCAACCAAACGCTGGATCTTCCACAATGCCAGCGCAATCAGGAACTCCTTCTGTCCTCTTTTAAGGCCGCGGGAATTTCCCTTGTCGTCTCGGCCAAAGGATTGAACCAGGCTGGTGTCGAGAATGAACGTCGCCCGGATCCGCTGAGCCACGGCATCATCCACGGCGAAGATCGGTTGACCTGAGTTGGTCTTGCCGAGGCGGTCGAATTTGACGCCAGAACGGTCAACTCGCCCGGCGCCCAGAGCTTCCAAGTGCGCCGTCAACAAACGTGGAATCTTGATCTGCCATTGAGGAAACAGCACGCCGTGTACAAGGGCATTCGGGTCATACTTGAAGATCGTGCTGAACACGTTCCACCATTGGCTGGCCGGTGGGTGGGCCTTTTTGCTCCCGGGCAGGGCTATACCAAACTCCTTCACGAGGGTGACATCGAACGTGTTGTCCTGAACCTTCCTGTCTCTGTCGAGTGGTTTGCCGCCCAAGAAATAGGTAGATGCAATTCGGTGACCCTCCGTCAGGCTTGTCACCACGCATTCACTCCCGCTTTCGTCAAGCTCCCCGGCGTCGTCTTCTGCCGTGCTGGTAACGCAGCGAAGATATGGCATGCCAATCAGATCGTTCGTCAAGTCGTAGTCGTGAGCACCGCGCATGCAGAGCGACTCCAAGTGGTTCGCCATACTTGCCGGACTGTCCACGATGCAAACAGGTTCTTCGGAGCCATCAGCACGTGGTGCTTTGTAAATGACGTGTCCAATTTCCGGGAATCCGGCCGGCTGGAAGCGGTCGAGACCACCGACAGGCTCCAGTTCGGCGGTAATCACAAGTGGCGAGGTACCTTTCAATACCTCTGTCGGAGTGAGGGTGCGTGGATTTTGCTCGGTCATGCTGCTTCTCCTGTAAGACGTTGTGGCCGAAGCCAGGGTTGGATGAGAGACGAACGATCGTGATCGGAAACCGTGAACAGCATGGCTGTCAGCAAACGATCGCTGTCGGGTGTGCCCCATGCCGTATGTGTGCGAATGAGGGGAATGCTTGCCATGACGTATCGACTAAAAGCCATACGGACTGCTTGATCGATCTGCCTGCCGCGGATCATGTTTGCCAGGGCACGTGCGAAAGCCGGTGTGCGGGCCCCGCTCTCCCGCCTCAATGCGTCGCGGGAGTGCTCAGCAGTATGAATTTTCACAGGCAACAGGTCGAACAATGGTCCCAGTAGTCCAAATAGCGCGAAAGTGCTGCCCTGTTCCGCCTGTGGCGTACTGGAAAGCGCCAGCGTGCGTACTTGCGCCGGCACGTAGCGCCAATCGAACAAGGCAAAGCGTGACAGCCAGTGAAGGAAGAGATCGTCATCTACTGTGCCATCAAGCCAGTGACGCACATCACTCAAACGGGCAGGCAGAGTGATCCTCGCCGGCGCGAAGGCCGTATCGCGCTTTGCTTCGGCTTCCCAATCCAGCATGCGTCGAAGCAGTACGCGACTCAATACGGCAGGTGCCGGGCCTGCACCCCAGACCCAGCGTGCGGGAGCTTGCTCGGAATGCTGGAATCCGTGGGATTTCAGCTTGACGCCAAACCGATAAAGGGCAAATGGCAGGGATTGCGGAAAGCCGGAAACCAAGGACAGAGCAAGCCGTGCCTCGACCGAAGGTTGTTCGTTATTGAACAGCGCAGGCAGCCATTCAATGGGCAGCGGCTTCCAGGCAACTTTTGCAGCACGAAAGCCGCGATTGCGATCCACGCGGTCAAGACTCGGCACAATGGAGTCAAGCATGTCTCGCGCATGTCCCGAGTCACTCGGAGATGCGGCGAATGCCACGGATGTCGCTTCAATGGGGCCTCGTAAACCGATAAAACGAGGCTGGCCCTTCCGATCCCGGTCTGGTGGGAGGCGGTCTATCAAGCTCAATACGCAATCTATGGCGTCTGCCACTAGAATGTCGGCGGACTGATCACTGGTTGCTGCCGACAATCGGAAGACACCCTCGAAGCGCGACTCGAAGGTGTTCGCACTGGTGGTTCGACCAAGCACGAACCGGCGGAACTCTTCGATACCGGCATCCACGCCACGATGCAGAATGGCGCCAGCAAATGCGCTTGGCGTCCGCGCGCCAGCGCCGAGCACTTCCGCGCGTCCCCGCGCGATCAGAGAACGCACTTCGGGGGAAGTCATAGGTCTGCACCAGACCGGGGCCCAGAATTCAGCCAAGTCATGTTTGACGTCCCCCAAGACAGTCGGAGCAAGTTGCTGGGTGACAAACGGAAAGGCGCCGCGTGAACGGCTTGCTGCACCGAGACGTTTAGAAGCACTACCCGACAGGAAGCACAAACCTTCACAGGCAAGTACCATCGCCCACGGCGAAATCTGTCCTTCCCGAAAGGCATTTTGCCCGCTGTTGTAAAGCTTGTTCGATGCGCTGAACCATGATGCCGCATTGAGCTTTTTTAGCATCCAGGATGTGGGATGTCCGCAGAGCCACGCGTTCAGCTCCAATCTTCGTTGGGTGGTGAATTCAATGTCGTGCTCTTTGTTTTTCTGTAAACGCTTCTCTTTTTGGGCTGAAGTTTCGTTTTTGCGTGGCTTTGAGTACTGAATGGTGGCCAAGGTATCCACTGCCTTTTGCCGTCCATCGGAGAAATCCCGATTCCCTGCGCTTCCACCCTTCCCCAGGAGTGGATTGAAGCTGACACGTGCTGCAGCAACGGTATGGGAATCGAAAATCTCTACATCCTGCTCACTGGCTTTCGCCCGCCAGTTTGCAAGCTCTTCCCCGGACTTTGCTTTCGTACCTTTCTTCTGTGCCTCCAGCCACTTGCGATCGTAAGGTGACCAGCCGCGTTTCTCTGCAACACGACAGAGTTCATCAAACAATTCGTCGAGTGTCTCGGGGCCGCCGACAACTTGAAGGATTCCATCACGCCAGGCAATTCGCACGGTTGGCCATTTCCGTGCCAGCACACGCAGCAATCCGAGTGATGCCAAGTAGTTACCTAAACTGTCGAGCGGCAAGCCGGGAATGGAGATTGCCGCAAGCCGATTCGTCTGTGTCATGGTTTTGACACCTCTCCGGGCTTGGTGCTTTGTGATGGCCGGTCGCTGGCGCGCCAGTCGGCGATGCAGACTAACGCCTCCAGATACGCCAACGCGAACGGTCCAAGCTTGCGTGGCTCGCTATCAGGCACAACTCCGGCCGAAGTCTTGTCGTTCGGGTCCCATGGGCCAAGTAGATCGGCGACCAGCCCTGTCCAGCCAGAGTCGGAAAGCACGAATTCGTTGCCCTGCCACTCGCCGGTCGCACCGTCTTTCGCAATGTCGAAGTTGAGCGGCCAGTGCTCGGACCCAACCACGAGTTCGTGCGGTTCACGCGGTACGCCGAATACATCGAGGCCGTCATTATTGAGGCTGCGCATTACGGTACGAATCTTGCCGTGATGCGTGGCTGCCAAATATACGGCGAGCGCGGGAAATGGTTTTTCGCCACAGGCCTCGCGATAACGCTGCCACATGGCGAGTGCGGAGGCTGCTTCATGGCGCATACCGGGGCGAAAAGGCGCGTGACCGGCCCACAAGACTCCAGCAAGCCGCTTCAACCGATCGAGTTCATCTCGACTCAACTTTTGGTCAACCGCCCACTTTTGCCGAATGACATCCCGGGCCCCACGGGGTCGGCGCTCGTCAGGTAGCCGTACAGCGGTGGAACGAAACTTGGCTACCTCCGCCTCGAGATCATCGCTTTCGTGGTGTGTATCAATGGCGAGTACACGCGGACACTTGGCAAGCAGCGTGTCCGGAAACACCGACCTTGCGGGTAGTGCTTCCAACCACTTTGGATGGGCCTTGCCCAAGTCGTGATGGCCCGCCGCTTCGACAACTGCCGCTCGATGCGGGTCGCTGCTGCGAATATCGAGTTTGTCACAGAGCTGTCCGGCTTCGCGGCGAGTATCTTTCAGATGAACATCGAGAGACGCCCAGTAACCAATATCTGTCAGTGGATCATCCCGCAAGGATCGTCCGTGGCCGGGTGAAGGCAGGTCAGCCAACTTGTCTGCCGCATTACCTGTCCAGCCGGTATCGGCTTGGTATCCACCTACATCGCGGTGAAGCATCACGACCATTCCTGGGCGTAGGTCAGGCGGCGAAATCCGATCCCAGTGTGCGCGCTTGTCATTCCACATCCATGCGCCGGCGCGCCTGTCCTTGAGCAGCTTGACAATCTTGGATACGGAAACAGAGCAGCCTTCCTGGCGGACTTTCAGATCCGGTCCGTCCAATTCGTCGCTAGTCGGAGGCTGGGTTCCCGGCCAGTCACGCCAGAAAACTGTCACGTCAGCATCGGGGTCCGTGTCGCGCACAAACCTGCTGATGTCCGTGAAACCTCCGTGCACATCCGGTTCGGTTGAAAAAAGACTGTGCAGGTCGGAAGCGCGGGGGATCGGCGTGGGCCTCGGCTGGAGGGCTTTCTCAACGTCGGATCTGTGGCTGCTGTGGAGAGATAGCAGCGCTTGCCATGAATGGACATTGCCCGAGAGCGGGATCAGTACGTCAAACAGCTTGCTCGCAAGCTCGATGTCGGATGCCGCATAGGGTCCGATACGCTTCTGCTTGCCGCGCCCTTCCTTCGGTGTCTTCCAGAAGTACGCTTGAGCGCCTTGATCCTTGCCGTCCCGATTCAAACGGCCGAGCCGTTGTATGACGGAAGGCCATGGTGCCAGCTCCGACCACAAGCGGTGAGCAGAGATATCCACGCCTGCCTCAATTACTTGGGTACATACACAAATAAGCCCCGGATCGTCTGGGATCGGTTCGCCATGATGTCTTCGGCGATTCATTTCGAATTCAAGCAGGCGTTGTTCATGCCGCTCGCGATCTTCGCGGCGAAACCGTGATGTGAGAAGGATCTTGTGTTGCTCCTCTAACGCGTCAAAAACCGAACGCGCCATTTCTACGGTATTACAGACAACCAATGACAGGGTGCCTTGCTCATGTTTGGATTCGACCTCGGCTGCGAATTGTCCTGCCAAAGGTCCTTTTGGAGTCTTGAACCAACTGACAGGGCGCTTCGCTTCTCGGCGTGTTTGCGTCTTGGGATCTTTTTCAAGATCCGGGCAGCAGGTTAAGGCTTGGTCGAAACCGTCGCTCACGCGGTCCGTGGTCTTCAGGAAACTGGTTCCGATGGTGGCGCTCATCCACAGGCTTCGGCACGGTCTGATCGAAGGGAATCGCTTCTGTCTCATCCAGTCCAGTTGGGAGGTTGTCCAGAGGCCGGGGCCCATCAGTTGAATTTCATCCATTACCCACATGCAATCCTGATTGAGCAATCCGAAATGGATCGGCCACTGGTAGCGGCTCATGCCGTAGCCGCGCATCAAGGCACGCGAAAGCAGCATGTCCTGGGTGCCGATGAGGATCATGTCTTCTTCCGGGTATTCAGCCCAGCTTCTTAGGTCACTCTCGCCGCCCATCAGAATATGCACCGAAACCTTGCCGTCACCGGCTTGGTCCCCGTGGATGCCAAGATTTTTCAGCCAGGCGCGGATGCTCCCCTCGGTCTGTTCTACCAGTACACGCATGGGCAGGCACCAAACCAGTCGGCGTGGTGTCGATTCGTCCGCAGGTTCTGTTCGAGCCCCGGATCGCCAGCCACGTTTCCACAACCAAGCGAGTGTCACCGCCGCGGTTTTGCCCATGCCGGTAGGTACGTCCAGCAAATCCGGCCAGTTCTGCGCGGCCAGTCGGCGTTGGTAATCAAAGGGCCCGAATGTCGGGTCATCGGTCTCGCCGAAGGCGCTTTGGAAAAAGCCATCAAAGTCCATGCTTGATCCTCATGTAGGCACTACCCACACCCGCAACCGCACTGGCTCCCATTCCTCGTCCGGATCGTCGATGCCGATGATTTCCGCGTGCAGCGCGTGTGCGCGGTCGGCCAGCGATGCGGCGGCGGCGTTGTCGGGGCGGGGCAGGTAGCCGAGTTTGTGTTCGCGCCAGAACACTTCGATGGCGCGTTCGTCGTGCGGGTTCTCGGGCTGCCGCGAAAGGCGCAGGACGTCACTGATGCGCAGGTGTGCCAGCACCTTGTAACAGTCGTAGTAGTGGCTGCCGGCGATGCGGCAGTCCTGCAGGTGCAGGCGGTTCGTCGGGGTGCGCGCCCGCAGTGGCGTCACGCTGGCGGTCAGCGCGCCGCCGATGCTGGCGGCCAACGCACCAAGGAAACGGCGCCGCGGTTTTGATGCGTCGTCAACGCCGACAGCGGCAGCGGCAGCGGCACCGTGTCGGGGATGGTTTGGCTGCGTTTCCATCGCGCCCCCTGTGAGGTTCGGACCCTACACCGCGGTTGCGGTGAGGGCAACATCATCACTATTAGCAGGGACTGGTCTCAACAGATGAGAATGGCGCTGACGCGGATCGTCGGACGGGTGTGCACGTCGTGCCAGCCACGCCGTTTGTGCCTACACCAACTCAATCGAGGAACGGCACGCCGGTTACCGTTTGCCCGGCACCTGCACGGGTGGGGCCATTCGCATAATGTTGGCACGACGTGTGAACCCTCGGTCGTCGAAGGTCAGCATCGCGTCGCATGCGGCGCTCGCGGCGTGGTGCAGTGCGTCGACGAAATCGATACCGCGCTCGGCGGCCTCCAGCGCGACATCGACCTGGGCGCTGTCTTCCACGGTGATGCCGGGCAATGCAGTGAGGTGTCGCAGGCAGTCAAGCACCTTGTCGCGGGGCTGCTCGGCGACCGAGCGCAGTACCCACTCGAGCTCGAGTAGAACGGTTTTCGGGATGAACAGATCGCCCTCTTCGAGCAGGCTGCGCGCTGAGCAGGACGGTCACGAGAGCGCGTGACTACGAACGGATAACGCGGGCCCGAGGTCATCCATGTTGGTCGACCGGAAAGGAGGGCCGGGGACTTGGCGGGTGTGGCATCCGTGCCGATTTGTTGCGAACAAGGTCGCGGCTTCCGCCGCTCCTACGCAAACATGATCGCGGGTTCCGATGGTCCGCCATGCACGGGGTCGCGGCTTCCGCCGCTCCTGCGCGAACATGATCGCGGGTTCCGATGGCCCGCCATGCATGGGGTCGCGGCTTCCGCCGCTCCTACGCGGACAAGGTCGCGACTTCCGCCGCTCCTGCGTGAACAAGGTTGCGGCTTCCGCTGCTCCTGCAACCGGACACGCGCGTTACCGCGACGAAACGTACTTCTCGCGGCGGATGTGCTTGATCGGCAGGCCGAGTTCCTTCAGCGCGGTGAAGGTGGCGTCGACCATGTCGGGGTTGCCGCACAGGTAGGCGATGTCGTGTTCGGGATCGGGTGCGATCTCGGGCAGGGCATCCTGGACGTGGCCTTGCCGGTCGTGCGGGCGCGGCGTTGCGCGCGCGCCGCGCGAAAAACACGGGTGGAACACGAAGCCCGGGTGGGACTTCGCGAAGGCCTCGAATTCCTCGCCGTACAACAGTTCCTGTTCGGTACGCGCGCCGTACAGCAGCACGAAGCGGCGATCCTTTTCGGCGATCAATTTTTCGATGTGCGGCAGCATGGCGCGATACGGCGCGACGCCGGTGCCGGTGGCGATCAGCAGGTAGCGCTGGTTGGCGTCATCGTCCATCAGGCAGAAGCGGCCGAACGGGCCGCTGGCGTCGACTTCCTCGCCCGCCTGCAAGCGTTCGAACAGTTTGGTGGCGGCGCCGCCTTCAACGTAGGAAACCGCCAGCTCCAGCCGTTGCGCCTTGCCCGAGCCGTCCACCGGCGTGCCGACGGAGTAGCTGCGCTTGGTCGGCTTGCCGTCGTCGTAGTGGAAATGCACCTGGATGAACTGGCCGGGCACGAACGCGAACGGCGCGCCGTCGGCACGCTCGAAGGCAAGGTGCCGCACCGTGGGCGCGAGCATGTAGCTTTCAACCAGCTTGACCTGGAAATGTTCGATCATGGGTATTGGCCGGGGCGTGGGAGCCTTCCGGCACATGGACGGGACGCAGAGCCTTTTATAATACCGGGCTGCGGCGAACTCTGCCGCGAACAGGCTCCCCGAATGACCCATGCCACGCCTGCCGGTGATGTGCCGGCGCTTGCCGTCGAAAACCTGCGCAAGACGTATGCCAGCGGCGTCGAGGCGCTGAAGGGCGTGTCGTTGACGGTGCAACAGGGTGATTTTTTCGCGCTGCTGGGCCCGAACGGCGCAGGCAAGTCGACGCTGATCGGAATCCTGTCCTCGCTGGTCAACCCGACCTCCGGCGATGCGCGGGTGTTCGGCATTTCCGTCAACGCCGACCGCGGCGGGGTGATGCGCCAGATCGGTCTCGTCCCGCAGGAAGTCAACTTCAACCAGTTCGAGACGCCGTTCGAAATCTGCGTGAACGTGGCCGGCTTCTACGGCATCCCGCGCACGATCGCGAAAGTGCGCGCCGAGAAATACCTGAACGAATTGCGCCTGTGGGACAAGGCCTTCCGGCCGACCCGGATGATGTCGGGCGGCATGAAGCGGCGCCTGATGATCGCGCGCGCGATGATGAACGAGCCGCGCCTGCTGATCCTCGACGAGCCGACGGCGGGCGTCGACATCGAAATCCGCCGTTCGATGTGGCAGTTCGTCACCGGCATCAACCGCGCCGGCACCACGGTGATCCTCACCACGCATTACCTCGAGGAAGCCGAGCAGCTGTGCCGCAACATCGCGATCATCGACCACGGCGAGATCATCGAGGACACCTCGATGCGGCGGCTGCTGGCGAAGCTGGACGTGCAATCGTTCGTGCTGGACGTGACCGGGCTCGATGGCACGCTGCCGGAGCTGCCGGGTGTCCGCCTGACGCGCATCGACGGGCAGACGCTGGAAGTCGAGATACCGACCAGCCACAACATCAATTCGCTGTTCGCGGCGCTGACCGCGCACGGCATCACGGTGACCTCGATGCGCAACAAGACCAATCGACTGGAGGAACTGTTCGTGCGCCTGGTCGAGCGCGAAAACGGCCGCGGGGTGGCGGCATGAACGACGTGCAATTGACCGCCGCGGACGGGCCGCAGGCCGCCGTGCGGATGCCGCCGCGCAGGCGCGCCAACCTCGTCGCGCTCTACACCATCACGCGCCGCGAAGTGCACCGGGTCCTGCGCATCTGGACCCAGACCCTGGTGCCGCCGGCGATCACGATGACGCTGTATTTCGTGATCTTCGGCAAGGTCGTCGGCAGCCGGGTCGGCACGATGGACGGCTTCACCTACATGCAGTACATCGTGCCCGGCCTGGTGATGATGAGCATCATCAACAACTGCTACTCCAACATCACCTCGAGTTTCTTCGGCTCGAAGTTCGGGCACTACGTCGAGGAAATGCTGGCCTCGCCGATGCCGAGCTGGGTGGTGTTGACCGGCTACGTCGCCGGCGCCGTGCTGCGCGGTTTGCTGGTCGGCATCATCGTGCTCGGGATCGCGTTGTTCTTCACGTCCCTGCACGTCGCGCACCCGCTGGTCGCGCTGACCACCGTGCTGCTCGGCGCCGTGATCTTCTCGCTGGCCGGTTTCATCAACGCGATGTTCGCCAAGCGCTTCGACGACATCGCGATCGTGCCGACCTTCGTGCTGGCGCCGCTCACCTACCTCGGCGGCGTGTTCTATTCGGTCAACCTGCTGGCCTCGCCGTGGCGCGAGGCGTCGCTGGCCAACCCGATCCTGTACATGGTCAACGCCTTCCGCTTCGGCATCCTCGGCGTCGGCGACGTGCCGGTGTGGATCGCCTACGTGGTGATGCTGGCGTTCGTGGTCGCGCTCGGCGGGTTCGCGTTGTGGTTGCTGGAGCGTGGCGTCGGGCTGCGTTCGTAGCCCAGGAAGGCCAAAGCCATCCCCCTCAATCCCCCTTCCTGTGGAAGGGGGAAGCGAAGCTCGGGACATGGCCAGTAATCCCCCTTCCTGCGGAAGGGGAAGGCAGGCGCGCGACGCCGCCACTCCCCCTTCGCTGGCGAAGGGGGTCGCTGCGAAGCAGCGGGGGGATGTCATCCCCGCCGTCTCGTGCAGGCGCGTAAAATCGCCGCATGCGTATCAGGTTTGCAAGCAAGGCCCTGTGGCTGTGCGCATTGCTGTTGGCATGCGTGCCGGTGCTTGCGCGCGCGCAGGTGTACCGCTGCACCGCGGCGAACGGCAGCGTGGCGTTCCAGGACCACCCGTGCGCAAATGGGCAACGTCAAACCGTCGTGGACGTCCCCAGCCACGCGCCGCCCGGTTACGTTCCCCCGCCGGTCGCAACCGTGTTGCCGCCGCTTGCCGATGCCTTGCCGTCGCCGGCGTACGTACCGCCGCCACCGCCGCCGTTGCCGGTGATGTACGCGTGCGTGGGGGCGGTGAATGGCAAGCATTACCTCGCACACCGTCCGCCGGCGCCGTATCTCGCGCCGCTGGGCGTGATGGGTTACCCGCCGCAAAGCTTGTCCCAGACCTATGGTGCGCCGGGAGGTGCCGGCATGTCTGCGCCGGAACTTTCCAAGCCACGCATCGGCCGGCCGAGCATCGCCGCCGGCATGACCGAAGTGCAGGACTATTGCCTGCCGGCGACGCACGCCGAAGTCTGCAGTTACGTGCAGAAGCAATACGACGAGAACGAACATGCCTTGCATCTGGCGATGCGCAGCGAGCAGCCGCCGCTGGAGAAGCGCGAACAGACCCTGCAGGACCAGTTGCGCAACTGCCGGTGAAAA
>DASSRT010000153.1:0-14314 GCA_035701705.1 Rhodanobacteraceae bacterium | reverse complement strand
GAGTGCGGGCAGCAACCTTTACGCGCGCATCATGCATCGTCCGGGGGCGCTGGTGCGCGAGCCGGGCGTGCTGTTGCTGGTGCCGGGCAGTGTGGGCTTCCGCAGCGTGACGGACCTGCTCAACAACCAGATCGCGAGTGGTTCGCACATCGCGGTGCTGCTGGTGACGCTGCTGATTTCGCTGGTGGCCGGGTTGCTGTTCGGCGATCTGCTGGTCGCGCCGCGCCGGAGCTTGTAGGAACGTCGCAAGTCGCGATCGCGCTGTGCATGTCGCGGCTGCCGCCGCTCCTACAAAAGCTTGTCCTTTGTCGCCCCGCAGGAGCGGCGGAAGCCGCGACCACGGCGCATCATGGCGCTGCATGTCGCGGCTGCCGCCGCTCCTGCGGTCGTCAAGGTCGACGGTCTTCGGCGGATTCCGCTTACTTGATCAGCATGCTCTTTTCGGACTTGCCGGCCTTGAGCGCGGCGAGGAACCAGCGCGGGCGCTTGCCGCGGCCGGACCAGGTTTCGCTGCCCGCCGGGTTGCGGTACTTCGGCGCGACCTTGCCAGTCTTGCCGCCACGCTTCTTGCCATACACCTGCGCGAAGGTCACGCCTTCGGCCTTCAGCAACGCGTTGACCTTGGCCTTGACCTTGGCGATTTTTTCCTTGTCGAAATTCTTGATGCGTCCGTTCGCCTTGCGGATGAGATCCTTCAATTGCTTCGCGCTGAGCGAGCTGACATCGATGGCCATGGTGACTCCGATTGTGTGAGTGAACAAATATCGCTGCCGAACGGCGAATCCGAGGGATTACTGCGTTCGACAACCGGCATTTTTACCGAAAATACGCGTACATGCAAAAGCCACCCCATTGGGTATCAATGGCGGGCCGGAAACAACGCCATTAATGCGTCGCGATCCAGGTTCCGACTTTCCGCATCACGACGGCCACGATATTCGAAAGTGCCGGCGGCGACACCGCGTTCACTGACCACGATGCGATGCGGAATGCCGATCAATTCGAGGTCGGCAAACATCGCGCCGGCACGCAGGCCACGGTCGTCGAGACAGGTTTCGATGCCGCGCGCATTCAATTCCGCGTGCAGGGATTCCGCGGCTTCATTCACGGCCGGATTGGCCTTCGGATTGATCAGGCAAATCACCGCCTGCCATGGTGCCATCGGTTCCGGCCAGATGATGCCGGCGTCGTCGTGATTCTGCTCGATGGCCGCGGCGACGATGCGGCTGATGCCGATGCCATAGCAGCCCATTTGCAGGACGCGATTTTGCCCGGCCTCATCCAGCACGGTTGCGCCGAGTGCTTCGGAATACCTGGTGCCCAGCTGGAATACGTGTCCGACTTCGATGCCGCGCGCGATCGCAAGCGTGCCACGGCCATCGGGCGCGGCATCACCGGCCACCACCTTGCGCAGGTCGGCGATGCGGCTGATGCGGGCGTCGCGCTCCCAGTTGGCGCCGGTGTAGTGGCTGCCCTCGGCGTTGCCACCGCACACGAAATCGGCGAGCAGCGCGGCGTCGCGGTCGACGATCACCGGGATGTCGGCGGGCAGGCCGACCGGCCCGAGGAAGCCCGGCACGCAGCCGATGCGCTTGACGATGTCGGCTTCGTCGGCGAGCTGCGATTCACCCGGCAGTTCCGCCAGCTTCGCGGCTTTCACTTCGTTCAGTTCGTGATCGCCGCGCAGGCACAGCGCGACGAGGCCATCGTTGCCGCGCACGATCAGGGTCTTGATGCACTGCGCGGGCGCCACCTTGAGGAATGCGCTCACGTCCTCGATGGTCTTCTGGGCAGGCGTGGCGACGCGCTGCAAAGCCTGCACGGGTGCAGGGCGTGACGTCGCCGGCGCCAGCGCCTCGGCGCGTTCGACGTTGGCGGCGTAATCGGAGGCATCCGAAAACGCCAACGCGTCTTCACCGGAATCGGCCAGCACGTGGAACTCCTGCGAGGCGTTGCCGCCGATCGCGCCGGAGTCGGCCTGCACCGCGCGGAACTTCAAGCCCAACCGGGTGAAGATGCGCGCATAGGCGTCGTGCATGTTGTGGTATTCGCGGTCGAGGTCCTCGGCGGTGAGGTGAAACGAATACGCATCCTTCATCAGGAACTCGCGCGCGCGCATCACGCCGAAGCGCGGGCGGATCTCGTCGCGGAACTTGGTCTGGATCTGGTAGAGGTTGATCGGCAGCTGCTTGTAGCTGCGCAACTCATTGCGTGCGAAGTCGGTGACCACTTCCTCGGCGGTCGGGCCGTAGCAGTATTCGGCTTGCTTGCGATCCTTGATCTTCAGCAGCTGCCCGCCGAACTTCTGCCAGCGCCCGGTTTCATCCCACAACTCGCGCGGCTGGATCGTAGGCATCGACAGTTCGATGGCGCCGGCGCGGTTCATTTCCTCGCGCACGATCGCTTCCACCTTGCGCAGCACGCGCAGGCCCAACGGCGACCAGGTGTAGATGCCCGAGGCGAGCTTGCGGATCATGCCCGCGCGCAGCATCAGGCGATGGCTGGCGATCTCGGCGTCGGCGGGATCCTCGCGGGTGGTGGCGAGGTGGAATTTCGACAGGCGCATGGTGCTTGCGATCCGCGGAGGAAACGGCGGATTGTAACCGCGGCGCTGAATCCGGCGCCCAATCACCGGGGCGGTCGTGCCCGCCGACGTCAGTCCAACGAATCAGCTGCGGTGCTTGCAAGCCATTGCAGCTTGATCCCGGGTTATCGGAATCAGGTGCCTTCGCTGCGCTTCACGGTGCAGTACTGGCGTTTCTGGGCACGCGCGTTCGCGAGCTGCTGTTCGCGCTGGTCGTCGCTCATCACCATCTGCTGGCCGTTGGCGCCTTGCTGCACCACCGGGGCCTTGCCCTGCAGGGTCGTGATGTTGGAATCGAGCTGGCTGCACAGCTGCTTCCGGTTGGCCGGAGTGTTCGGCACGGTGCCGCCGTTGGCTTTGGCGCGCGTCGGACCATTGCCGCCCTGCGAATCGGACGCTTGCGGGTTGGCTGCGGACGACGTTGCTGGCGTGGTGGATGAGATATCGGGCTCACCCGCAAGCTTCACGGTGGTGTAATGGGTGCCCGTGGCGGGCGCTGTCTGCGAGTAATGCACGACGCCGTTGGCGTCCTTCCACTTGTAGACCTGCTGGGCGCTGGCAAACGTTGCGATGCAGGCGAGCGTGGTGCCTACGGCCATGGCGATGACGAGCTGGCGCAGTTGCATGGCAGGTCCCTGAAGGTAAAGGATACGGTGGCGCGAGTATGCCACAGCGTGCCCAAGCGTTCGTGAATCCGGCCACATATCGGGCGCGTGGTGAAGCCATGGCGGGCGGATGGTTTACACTCGAATCCGGCCCGGAGTTGCCTTGGCATGACTGATTCGCTTCCCCGCAAGACCCCTCGGCGCGGCATCTACCTGCTGCCGAACCTGTTCACCACCGGTGCGATGTTCGCAGGCTTCTACGCGATCATTGCCGCCTTCATGGGTTCCTTCACGCATGCTGCGGTGGCGGTGTTCGTGGCCGCGTTGCTGGACGGCATGGACGGACGCGTCGCGCGCCTGACCAACACCCAAAGCGAATTCGGCGTGCAGTACGACTCGCTCTCGGACCTGACCAGCTTCGGCCTGGCGCCGGCGCTGGTGATGTACGCGTGGTCGCTGCAATACCTGCGCGACTACGGCCCGGTGTGGAGCAAGGTCGGCTGGTGCGCGGCGTTCGTGTACGCGGCCTGCGCGGCACTGCGGCTGGCGCGCTTCAATACCCAGGTCGGGGTGGCCGACAAGCGCTACTTCCAGGGCTTGGCCAGCCCGGCCGCGGCAGGCTTGTGCATGTCGTTCGTATGGTCGATGGAATATCTCCAGAAGGCTGACTATGCCGCCGTCGATGGCCAGTCGCTGTGCTTCTTCACGCCGATTCTGGCGGTGGCCGCAGGCCTGCTGATGGTCAGCCGCTTCCGCTACACCAGTTTCAAGACCTGGCCGATGCACGATCGCGTGCCGTTCGTCTGGATCTTTTTGGCGGTCCTGATCCTGGTGGCGCTGACGCTCAACCCTGCCTTGGTGCTGCTGGCACTCGCCACGGCGTATGCTCTTTCGGGCGTCGTGGTGACGTTGTGGGGGCTGCGCAGTCGCGCATCGCGCCGGCGTTTGCGGATCGGTCGCCACAAGGATCCGCCGCCGGTCGAGCCTGACACATGAACGCGCCTGTCGCCAGCGCAGCGTTGCGTACGCGGTGTCTGCAAGCGTTGGGCGTGGCGCCGCTGCGCTTGCGCGCGGCCACGGTGACCCATGCCGCTGGCGATGAGGTGCGGCAACTTGCCGAAGCACAGCCAGCAGTCGTGGCGCCAGCGCGGCCGGCACCAAGTCCGCCGGCAATCGCGGAACCACCACCGGTCGCGCGCATCCGGCGGCTCGCGTTGCTGGCCGATCCGGCCGAGCGTCGCGACCCGGCGATCGACAGGATGTACACGGCGCTGACCGAGGCGGTGTCGAAGGCCGGCTTGCAGCCGGTGCGCCTTTGCGATGTCGCCGAGGATGCGACTGCCGCGGTTCTGGCATTCGGCGCCGTGGCCTTGCCGGAAGGCATTCCGCTGGTGCGCGTGTTGCGCACCGATCCGCTGGCCGTGTTGCATGCCGAGCGCGATCGCAAGCGCCAGTTGTGGGAGCGGTTGCAGGCGTTGGGTCGGAGTGGAGAAAGCTGAGATGGTCGCGGTCGCGCCGTTGCAGCCGGTGTTGCGCCCGATGGCACGCGAGGATGTATCGGACGTCGCCAACATCGAGGCGGCGGCCTACGAATTCCCCTGGTCGCGCGGCATCTTCCGCAGCTGCCTCGACAACGGCCACCACTGCTGGGTGCTGGAGCAGGGTCGCGAGCTCATCGGCTACGGCGTGCTGTCGGTGGGTGCCGGCGAAGCCCACATCCTCAACGTGTGCGTGTCACCGGTGCATCGCGGTTGCGGCCACGGCGCGTTTCTTTTGCGCCGCCTGATCGAGCTCGCGCGCTGGCATCACACCGAGCGCGTGTTTCTCGAAGTGCGTCCATCCAACGAATTGGCGCACGCGATGTACCAGCGCGCCGGCTTCAACGAGATCGGCCGCCGCCCCGGTTACTACCCGGCGCGGCGCGGGCGCGAAGACGCGATCGTGATGGCGATGGAGTTGTTGCCCGGACCCGCCGCATGAAATGGCGCCCGCAGGAGCGGCGGAAGCCGCGACGGCAACGGGATCACACAGCCCTCGCAGGAGCGGCGGAAGCCGCGACCGTGACCGGGGAGTCTGATTTGGTGCGGAAGTTCATCTGTTGAAATCCCCTCTCCCTTCGGGAGAGGGTGCGCATACGCGCATTGCCATTGTCTCGCCAATGCGTCAGTCTTCGCAGGAACCGAACCCACATCCGGCGCTGCGCGCCACCTTCTCCCGGAGGGAGAAGGGGAAAATCACGCGAGTTTCTTGTACTTCACCCGGTGCGGCGCCGCGGCTTCCTCGCCGAGCCGGCGCTTCTTGTCGGCTTCGTACTCGTTGTAGTTGCCGGGAAAGAACTCGACGTGCGAGTCGCCTTCGAAGGCGATGATGTGCGTGGCGATGCGATCCAGGAACCAGCGGTCATGGGAGATCACGATCGCGCAGCCGGGGAATTCCAGCAGCGCTTCTTCCAGCGCACGCAGGGTTTCCACGTCGAGGTCGTTGGACGGTTCGTCCAGCAGCAGTACGTTGCCGCCCTCCAGCAGGGTCTTGGCAAGATGCAGTCGACCACGCTCGCCGCCCGACAGCGTGCCGACGATCTTCTGCTGGTCGCTGCCCTTGAAGTTGAAGCGGCCGATGTAGGCGCGTGACTGGATCTCGAAGTTGCCGATCTTCAGGATGTCGAGGCCATCGGAGACTTCCTGCCACACGTTGTGCTTGTCGTTGAGCATGCCGCGCGACTGGTCGACGTAGGCGAGCTTGGTCGTCTTGCCGTGCACGATTTCGCCCGAGTCCGGCTGCTCCTTGCCCATGATCATCTTCATGAAGGTGGACTTGCCGGCGCCGTTCGGGCCGATCACGCCGATGATCGCGCCGGGTGGAATCTTGAAGCTCAAGTCGTCGATCAGGCAGCGGTCGCCGAATGATTTCGAGACGTGCTTGAATTCGATCACCTCGTTGCCGAGCCGCTCGCCCGGCGGGATGAAGATTTCATTGGTCTCGTTGCGGCGCTGGTAATCGACCGAGTTCAATTCCTCGAAGCGGTTCAGGCGTGCCTTGCCCTTGGACTGGCGGCCCTTGGCGGCCGAGCGCACCCACTCCAGTTCCTTGGCGATCGCCTTCTGGCGGGCCTTCTCGCTGGACGCTTCCTGCTTCAGGCGCTCGTCCTTCTGTTCCAGCCACGACGAGTAATTGCCCTTCCACGGAATGCCGCGGCCGCGGTCGAGTTCCAGGATCCACTCGGCGGCGTTGTCGAGGAAGTAGCGATCATGCGTGACCGCCACCACGGTGCCGGGATAATCGTGCAGGAACTGCTCCAGCCAGTCGACCGATTCGGCGTCGAGGTGGTTGGTGGGTTCGTCCAGCAGCAGCATGTCGGGCTTGGACAGCAGCAGGCGGCACAGCGCCACGCGGCGCTTTTCGCCGCCGGACAGCGTGGCGATCTTCGCGTCCCACGGCGGCAGCCGCAGCGCATCGGCCGCGATTTCCAGCTGCCGATCGAGGGTGTGGGCATCACCGGCGGCGAGGATGTTCTCGAGCTTCTGCTGCTCGGCCGCGAGCGCGTCGAAATCCGCGCCTTCCTCGGCGTAGGCAGCGTAGATTTCATCCAGCCGCGTTTGCGCGTCGAGGATGTGCGCCATGCCTTCCTCGACCGCTTCGCGCACGGTCTTGTCGGCATCGAGCTGCGGCTCCTGCGCGAGGTAGCCGATGTTGATGTCACTTGCGGGACGCGCCTCGCCCTGGAAGTCGGTGTCGACGCCGGCCATGATCCGCAGCACCGTCGACTTGCCCGCGCCGTTCACGCCCAGCAGGCCGATCTTGGCGCCGGGGAAGAACGACAGCGAAATGTCCTTGATGATCTCGCGCTTGGGCGGAACGATCTTGGACACGTTCTGCATGGTGTAGATGTATTGCATACCTGATCTCTTTCCTGCGAAGGGCTCGTGCGAGGGCTTTCGAGCGCGGGGTTACAAAATTGCAGGCCATGGATGGCCGTCATCGAAGCGCCAAACGGCGCGGTAGTCGCTCCGTTGACCGGCCATCCATGGCCTGCGTCGTGGTTGAACCGCCCATTATCGCTGCGGGCAAGGCGGCGCGCCAGTTGCCGCCGTCTGGCCGTCCAAAAGAGGCTAGAATCGTGGTTTGCCACGCCCCGCCACGAGGAATGCGATGTACAGCCACGAAATGCGGATTGCCGGTTACGACGACGAATTGGCCACCGCCATCCGCGAGGAGCGCCAGCGCCAGGAAGACCACGTCGAGCTGATTGCCTCGGAAAACTACGCCAGCCCGCGGGTGATGGAAGCGCAGGGTTCGGTGCTGACCAACAAGTACGCCGAAGGCTATCCCGGCAAGCGTTACTACGGTGGCTGCCAGTACGTCGATGTTGCGGAAAAACTGGCGATCGAGCGCCTGAAGCTGCTGTTCGATTGCGACTACGCCAACGTGCAGCCGCACTCCGGTTCGCAGGCCAACCAGGCTGTCTACTTCGCGCTGCTGCAACCGGGCGACACCATCCTCGGCATGAGCCTCGCGCACGGCGGACACCTGACCCACGGTGCCAAGCCCAACATCTCCGGCAAGCTGCTGCATGCAGTGCAGTACGGCGTCAACGACCAGGGGCTGGTCGACTACGACGAAGTCGAACGCCTCGCGCTCGAACACAAGCCGAAAATGATAGTGGCCGGGTTCAGTGCGTATTCGCAGGTCATGGACTGGGCGCGCTTCCGCGCGATCGCCGACAAGGTAGGTGCGTACCTGTTCGTGGACATGGCGCACGTCGCGGGACTGGTCGCGGCCGGCGTGTATCCCTCGCCGCTGCCGCACGCGCACGTCGTCACCTCCACCACCCACAAGACTCTGCGTGGTCCGCGCGGCGGCCTGATCGTCGCCAAGGCATCGGCGATGGGCGACAAGGCCGAAGACATCACCAAGAAGTTGCAGTCCATCGTGTTCCCCGGCCTCCAGGGCGGCCCGCTGATGCATGTGATCGCCGCGAAGGCGGTCGCGTTCAAGGAGGCGCTGGAACCTTCGTTCAAGACCTACCAACAGCAGGTCGTCAAGAACGCCAAGGCGATGGCGAAGACCTTGATGGAACGCGGCTACAAGATCGTCTCCGGCGGTACCGAGGATCATTTGATGCTGGTGGACCTGATCGGCAAGCCGCTCACCGGCAAGGATGCGGAAGCAGCACTGGGCCGCGCCCACATCACCGTCAACAAGAACGCTGTGCCCAACGATCCGCAAAAACCCTTCGTCACTTCCGGCCTGCGCATCGGCACCCCGGCCGTCACCACCCGCGGCTACAAGGAAGCCGATTGCATCGAACTCGCCGGCTGGGTTGCGGACGTGCTGGACGCGCCGAGCGACGAGAAGGTGATCGAGAACGTGCGTGCGCTGGTCAATGCGCAGTGCGCGCGGTATCCCGTTTATGGCTGATCCGCTGAAATAGGGAGTGACGCAGCGGATTGGCGGGATTGGGGGCGGGTAGCGGGGGCGCTTCGGCTAGAATCCTTTGTGGACGTGGAAGGGGGGGACGGCTTCCTGCGAAACCTGCCCTCGCCAAGACGTCGCGATGTGGCACCCCCACTACCCATTCCGCACCCCCGCTCTCATGCACTGCCCCTTCTGCCAGAACATCGACACCCGCGTGATCGATTCCCGCGTTTCCGAGGAAGGCTCGACCATCCGCCGGCGCCGTGAGTGCCCGTCCTGCGGCGAGCGGTTCTCGACGGTCGAGACGGTAGAACTGAAACTGCCGGCGATCATCAAGGGTGACGGCCGTCGCGAGGCCTTCGATGCGCGCAAGCTGCGCACCGGCTTCGACCGCGCACTGCACAAGCGGCCGGTGACGGAAGATCGCATCGAGGCCGCGGTGCGCGCGGTGGTGCGGCAATTGCGCGTATCCACCGAGCGCGAGCTGCCGTCGCGCCGGATCGGTGATCTGGTGATGACCGAGTTGCGCAAACTCGACCACGTCGGCTACGTGCGTTATGCGTCGGTCTATCGCTCGTTCGAGGATGTCGCCGATTTTCGCGAGGAGCTCGATCGCCTCGAACACGACCTGCCTGCCAGCGAAAGCCAGTTGCCCTTGATCGGTGGCGGCGCGATCGTGCCGATCGACAAGAACAAGAAGCGGTGAAGCGCGGCGCTGCGGTTCAAGCTGTTCCACAGGCGCGGGCAAAGGGCGTGCGTTTCGACTTCGCTCGCCGTGCGAGCTACGCTCGACGCGAACGGAATCTGGTTTCAGGTCTGGGCATCAAATGACGGCCGCTTTTTCGAGTCCCGAGTCCCGAGTTCCGAGTCCCGGCTTCACGGCCACCGATCATGCCCTGATGGCACGTGCCTTGCGCCTGGCCGAGCGCGGGCTGTTCACCACGCAACCCAATCCGCGCGTCGGTTGCGTGATTGCGCGCGATGGCGAAATCGTCGGCGAAGGCTGGCACCAGCGCGCGGGCGAGCCGCACGCCGAGGTGTTCGCCTTGCGCGCGGCGGGTGAGCGCGCGCAGGGCGCGAGGGCGTATGTCACGCTGGAGCCCTGTTCGCACCAGGGCCGCACGCCACCGTGCGCGGACGCGCTGGTTGCGGCGGGCATCCGCCGGGTGGTGGTGGCAGCGGACGATCCGAACCCGAAGGTCGCCGGTGCCGGATTGCAGCGCCTGCGCGACGCCGGCATCACGGTGGAGGCCGGCTTGATGCGCGAGGCTGCGCGCGAACTCAATCGCGGATTTTTCTGCCGTTTCGAGCAGGGACGCCCGTGGGTGCGCGTGAAGCTGGCGATGAGTTTCGACGGTCGCACCGCACTCGGCAACGGCGAGTCGAAGTGGGTCACCAGTGAGCCTGCGCGTGCCGACGTGCAGCGCTGGCGCGCGCGCAGTTCGGCGATCCTCACCGGTGCCGGCACCGCGCGTGCGGATGATCCAAGGCTGACGGCAAGAGCAACGTGTTCCTCTGACGTGAGTTTCGAACCCTCACCCCAACCCCTCTCTAGACTCGACATCCTGTCTCGCCAAGAGACCCCGCCTTGGTCATCCGAGACCAAGGCGTTCGCCGCCGCAGCTGATGCCTCCGTGGCATCAGCTGAACGCGGCGGCTCACCCCGGGGGGAGAGGGGCTACAGCCCGCTTCGCGTACTGCTCGACGCGCGCCTCGACGCGCTGCAGCCATCGGCAAGCCTGCTCGATGGCGGTACGCCGACCCTGGTGTTGCACGCGCCGGAAGTCGTGCCACGCGATGACCGGTATGCGCGGGTCGAGCTCGCGGCGATCGCCTGCGACGCGCATGGGCGCCTCGATCTCGACGCGGTACTGCAGCTGCTCGCCGCACGCGGCGTCAACGAACTGCAGGTCGAGGCCGGCCCGACGTTGTGCGGCGCGTTGTTCGCGCAGGGACGGGTCGACGAGTTGCTGGTGTACGTGGCGCCGCTGTTGCTGGGTGATGCTGCGCGACCGCTGCTGGCCTTGCCTGCGTTGACCGACATGGCCGGACGCTGGCCATTGCGGGTGCTGGACCAACGCCGGGTCGGCGACGATTGGCGGTACCTGCTGCGGCGTGCCGCGCCGACGGGGATCTGACCGGCGCGGCCGAGAGTCGGTTTTCCTGAAGCGTAGTTAAGCGGCGTGCCCGGTTCCCGCCGTCGACAGCGTTTTGTCATAACGCTTGCATAACTGCGTGTTTATTTGTACTTCACGTCGTTCACATCACATCATTCACAAGCGGGGGACAGGGACATGTTGCAACAGATGCGGTCGTTCGGGGCGCGGTGGATGGCGATGGTGCTGGTGTTGGGCACCGCCATCTTGTGGACAGGCGCGGCGCTGGCACAGGACGGCCCCTTGCAGGTGCGGCGCATTTCGCCGTCCGGCGAAGACGTGCAGCCCGGGCAGGAAGCGGTGATCCAGTTCGACCGCGCCATGGTTCCGCTCGGCCACATGGGCCGCAAGAGCTCCGAGATTCCGGTCAGCATCAAGCCCGATCCGGGTTGCCAGTGGCGCTGGCTCAACACCAGCGAGCTGGCGTGCCGGCTGGCCAAGCAGGTGCGCTTCGCGCCGGCCACCGAATACACCGTCACCGTCGGTACCGCGTTGAAGGCGCTCGATGGCAGCCACCTCGACGAGCCGGACGTCGAAGCCTTCACCACCTGGCGGCCGAAGGTCGATCGCAGCGAGTTCCAGGAATGGCGCGGGCCGACGACGCCGGTGTTCATGGTGCGCCTCAACATGCCGGTGACCGCCGCGCAGTTGGCGCGGCACATCGGTTTTGCCGATGGCAACGGCGATTGGGTGGCGGCGAAGGTCGAGCCCTTCACCAAGGATCGCGACGGGCCGATGTTCCTGCCGATGCCGGGCTTGCCCGGTGCGGTGATCGCGATCGACAACCCCAAGCCGAATACGCCGCTCGACGCGCATGCCGCCGCCAACGCGGGACGCCGTGTGTGGCAAGTGGTGCCGGTGCGGCCACTGCATGCGGCGACTGGCTACAAGCTGCATGTGAAGCCCGGCATGCGTTCGCCGCTCGGCCCGCTGCCCGGGGATCAGGATGAAGACGTCGATGGCATGACCACCTACGGCGCGTTCACGTTCCGTGGCGTGGCGTGCAACGACAACATCAAGGTGCTGGTCGGCGAAGCCAGTCAGTCGCGTTGCGAACCCTCCAGCGTCAGCCTGCTGTTCAGCGTACCGGTGCCGCGCGCCACGCTGGCGGCGATCCAGTGGAAACCGCTGCCGCTGCCGAAGGACAAGCTCGCCAAGATGTGGCGCGATTATCCGCAATGGTTCGTGCGTGATCGCGACTACGCCTACGATGCCGACAGCGATGATACGTATCCGTTGACGTTCGTGTTCAACCCGATGAGTGCGTGGGAACTCACGGTTCCCGCCGGCGTCAAGGACAGTTTCGGACGCAAGTTGCCGAAGCCGATCACGCTGGACTTCCTCACTGGCCACCGTTCTCCGTTCCTCGATCCGCCGCCCGGCGAGGCAGTGCTGGAGACCGGCCAGAAGACCATCGTGCCGCTGCGCTTCACCAATCTCGATGATTTCACGTTCGACTGGCAGCGGCTGTGGCCGAACGACCTGTTTCCCGGCATCGATGCGCACGCGAATGCGAAGCCGAAGGTCGTGCACGAAGGCCGGCCCTACGCGCCGTGGCGCGGCACCACGCCGGGGCCGTTCTCCGAGACGCATCCGCTCGACCACGACAGCCGCGACAACGCCGACTCGGGTTCCATCGACCTGCTGCAACGCCCCGATCTGGCGGCGCCCGCGGATACGATCGTGAAGGGCAACCTCGGCATCCGCGACTTGCTGGATGGCAAGCCCGGCGTCGTCTGGGGCACGCTCGACTGGAGTCCGAACGGCCCGTACCGGCCGTATTCATTCATGGGCGAAGTGACGCCATGGCAGGTGCTGGCCAAGGTTGGCCATTACGGCACCCTGGTGTGGATCAATCGCTGGGATTCGGGCAAACCGGTCGCGGGCGCCAAGGTGAAATTCCTGCTCGGCCATGACCGCAACCTCGATCCGCTGGAAGCGATCGGCAAGACGGTCACCACCGATGACCAGGGGCTCGCGCAACTGCAAGGTACCGCGACGCTGCCGGAGTCATGGTTCAACCGCTGGAACAGTCTCACGAATTTCTACCTCGGCACGGCACGCAACGATGAATTGGCGCTGCTGCCTCTGGATGGAACCTTCCAGCGTTCCGTCGGCGATGCCAGCAACTATGTGCTGTACAGCGACATAGCGATGCCGAACGGACACCTGCGTGCGTGGGCGGTGACCGAGCAGGGCATCTACAAGCCCGGCAGCGACGTGAAATATGCGGCCTTCGTGCGCGCCGAAGGCAAGACCACATTGGCGCCACCGCCGGCGCTTGAGTACACCCTCACCATCACCGACCCCGAGGGCAACCAGGTACTGAAGCGCGAGCACCTGAAGCTGTCGGCCTTCGGCGGCATCGACGGCAGCCTGCACATTGCCAAGACCGCGCCGATGGGCTGGTACGACATCACCATCGCCTGGCCGATGGGCGGCGGCAGTACCGCCAGCCGCGATGCCGGCCGCTTCATGGTCACCGACTTCGTGCCGGCGACGTTCAAGGTGCGCACGCAAGTCCTCGGCACGCACTTCGAGCCGGGTGACAAGGTCGAGGTGCGGGTGGACGCGACCCTGCATGCGGGTGGTCCGTACACCGACGCCAAGGTGAAATTCACCACGCAGCTGGTGCCGAAGATGTTCTCGCCGGATACGCCGGTCGCTGCGCAATTTTCGTTCTACAACTACAGCGAGACGATGCCGAATGCGCAGACGCTGGCCGTCAGCGACGGCCAGCTCGACCACGCCGGCTACGCGCACACCGAAGTCACGCTGCCGGCGAAGAGCGACATCGTGTACGGCGAAGTGCAGGTGGAGGGTTCGGTGGAATCCGCGCGTTCGACGTGGGTCGCCAACGACGCCAGCGTGCCGTTCTCCGCGCGCGACCGCTTCATCGGCCTGCACATCGACAACTGGATGCAGTCGGCCGCCAAGCCGTTCGCGGTGAAGTATCTGGTGGTTGATCCCGCCGGCAATCCAGCCGCCGGCAGCAAGCTCGAACTGCAGTTGCAACGCCGGGTGATCACGCGCGTGCGGGTGAAGAATGGCGCCGGCAATTTTTCCGAGGAGGAACACTCAAGCTGGCTCACCGTCGACCATTGTTCCGCCGTGTCGACGGCGGCGCCGGGCAGTTGCGAGCTCACGCCGCCGCAGGCCGGCGATTATCAGGTCATCGCGACCGTCACCGACAGCAAGGGCCGCACGCAAAGCAGCATGCTCGGCACCTGGGTGACCGGCGAAGGCGACGTGGTGTGGTCGACGGCAGGCAAGGGCGTGACGCTGGTGCCCGACAAGTCGAGCTACCACGTCGGCGACGTCGCGCACGTGCTGGTGCAGAACCCGTATCCGGGCGCGCATGCACTCGTCACCATCGAACGCTACGGCGTGTTGTGGAAGAAAGTGGTCACGCTGAAGGGTTCGGCGCCCGTGATCGACGTGCCGATCGGACCGGAGTGCTTCCCGGGCGCGTACCTCTCGGTGGCGATCTTCTCGCCGCGGGTGAGTCCGCCGGCCGATCCCGACCTCGGTCGCCCGGAAGTGGCGCTGGGTTA
>DASSRT010000152.1:0-3575 GCA_035701705.1 Rhodanobacteraceae bacterium | reverse complement strand
TGCTGGTGGCCGCATGGATCGTGATCGGCGTGATCTGGTGGATACTGCGCTGGCCATTCGGCGCGCTCTCGCGCCGCCACCGGCGGATCAGCCACGAACGCCTGCGCGACGGACTGGTGGCGCTGGCCGAAGGCCGCCATGTGGAAGCCGCGCGCATCTTGCAACGCGCCGCGCAATATTCGGCCATGCGCTCGCCGGCATTGCTGGCGGCGGCCGACGCAGCCCATCGCCACGGCGACACCACGCGCGCACTGGAAGCCCTCGACGAAGCCGCGCAGCACGCACCGGAAGCCGCGCGCATCCTGCGTGCGCGCATCCTGCGCCGCGACGGGCGGCCTGCGGAAGCCTTGCAACTGCTGGCGCCCGGCGCCGATGCCGGCAAATTGCCGCCGGCCGGCTGGCACGAGTACGCACGCGCGGCGCTCGCCGCCGGCCAGCCGGACAAGGCCCGCGCCGCGCTGGAGCCGTTGCGCAAATCCGACATGCTCGGCAGCGCCGATTTCGCGGCGCTGGTGGGCGACGTGCTCGGCGCGTCACTGCGGGACGCACCCGATGCGGCAACGCTTGCCAACCTGTGGAAGCAGGCCACCCGCCAGCAGCGCCAGCTGCCGGCCTTGCTCGAAGCCTATGCGCGGCGTGCGTCGAAGTTTGGCGTCGCGCACGACGCACTCGATGCGATCGAAGACGTGTTGAAACGCGAGTGGGATCCGGCCTTGCTCGCGGCCTACGCCGACGCCACGCCCCCTGCGGAAGCGAGCGCGCGCCTGCGCACCGCGAAACGCTGGCTGGACGTGCATCCCAATGACGACACCCTGCTGCGCGCGCTCGGCGCGCTGTCGATGCGCGCCTCGGATCCGCGCGATGCCCGCGAGTACCTGGTACGCGCGCTGGCAGTGAAACCTACGGCTGCGAGCTGGTCTTCACTCGGCGACACCCAATCCGCCGCCGGCGACAGCGACGACGCCACCCGCTGCTACGCCAACGCGTGGAAGTGTTCGCAAGGCGAGGAGATCGCACCCGACCCGCACGAAGCCGGCATCGACACCGCGCAATTCGCGTTCGAGGAACGCGACGAGCATGGCATGCCGCGGCTGCCCGGGGACGCCTCGCAGCCGGCACGCTGAACCGCGCATGCGCATCTGGAAACAACCCACCGACCTCGCCACGCTCAACGCGTGGAGCGCGCGCACCTTGATGCAGGCCATCGACATCCGCATCACCGAGGTCGGTGACGATTACCTCAAGGGCACCATGCCGGTCGACGACCGCACCCGCCAGCCCTACGGCATCCTGCACGGCGGCGCATCGGTGGCGCTCGCCGAAACACTGGGCTCGTCGGCAGCGATGTTGTGCTGCGAGGACGGCTTCGCCGCAGTCGGGCTCGACATCAACGCCAACCACCTGCGTGCGGTGCGCGAAGGATGGGTTACCGGCACCGCGCGCCCGTTTCACATTGGCCGCAGCACGCAAGTGTGGGAGATCCGCATCGAAAACGATGGCGGCGAGCTGGTGTGCGTGTCGCGGCTGACCATGGCCGTGGTGCCGGGCCGGGCGCTCTCGTTGCGGCGATAAAGACCACGCGGATCTTGCTGCCACGTGCAAGCAAAAACGCATCCCCCTCGATCCCCCTTCATTTCGAAGGGGGAAGACAAACCAAAGCCGCAACCCTCGATCCCCTCGTACCGAAGGGGGAAGACAAGCCAAAGCCGCATCCCCTCGATCCTCTTTCCTGCGGAAGGGGGAAGATGATTCGATGCGCAGCGCTGTGACCACCCTCTTCCGCAGGAAGGGGGTCGCCGCGCAGCGGCGGGGGGATGACGGCCGCCACCGCCCGCACATCTCAAGCGATGCGACAGCGCGCGGCTACCGTCACCGCACTCCTCTTACAATCCCGGACCATGTCCACCGAATCGATCATGCTGATCGTCCTGATCGCGCTGGCCGCGATCATCCTGCTGCTGCAACTCGCGGCGTTGGCGCGCGGCCGTGGTGATCCGGCCCTGCGTGAAAAACTCGACGGCTTGCGCGGCGACAGCCAGCGCCTCGACCAGACACTGCGCGACGAGCAGCGGGCGGGTCGCGGCGAGCTGACGCAGGCACTCGATCGTCTCGGCGAACGCCTGCAGGCCAACGTCGGCGAGTTGAGCGTTGCCAACGAAAAGCGGCTCGGCGAGGTGCGCGGCACGCTGGAAACGCAACTGAAGTTGCTGCAGGTCGACAACGCCGAGCAACTCGACAAGATGCGCAAGATCGTCGACGAGAAACTGCAGGCCACGCTGGAAGCGCGCCTCGGCGCGTCCTTCAAGCAGGTCTCCGAACACCTCGAAGCGGTGCAGCGCGGCCTCGGCGAAATGCGCAATCTCGCCAGCGGCGTCGGCGACCTCAACCGCGTGCTCACCAACGTCAAGAATCGCGGCATCTTCGGCGAGACCCAGCTGGCGGCGCTGCTGTCGGAAATGCTGACGCCCGACCAGTACCTCGCCAACGTCGCCACCGTGCCGGGCAGCAACGAACGCGTGGAATTCGCGGTGCGCCTGCCGGGCGCCACGCACGGGCAACCGGTGCTGTTGCCGATCGACGCCAAGTTTCCGCGCGAGGACTACGAACGCCTGCTGGATGCGCAGGAGCGCGCCGACGCGCCCGCCGCCGGCGACGCGGCCTTGGCGCTGGAACGCCGCGTGCGCGAGGAAGCCAAGACCATCCGCGCGAAATACGTGGCGCCGCCGGCCACCACCGATTTCGCGATCCTGTTCCTGCCGACCGAGAGCCTGTACGCCGAAGTGCTGCGCCGCCCCGGCCTGTTCGAGGCCATCCAGCGCGACCACCACGTCACGCTGGCCGGCCCGACCACGCTCTCGGCCCTGCTCAACAGCCTGCGCCTCGGTTTTCGCACGCTCGCGATCGAGCAACGTTCCAGCGAGGTGTGGCAGATCCTCGGCGCGGTCAAGACCGAGTTCGGCAAGTTCGGCGACGTGCTCGGCAAGGTCAAGAAGAAGCTGGACGAAGCCAGCACCCAACTCGACGCCACCGGCGTGCGCAGCCGTGCGATCGTGCGCAAGCTGCGCGACGTGGAATCCCTTCCGGCGACCGACGCGCAAGCCCTGCTCGGTGATGCCGCGGCCGGCAACGGCGAGGATGACGCCAGCGAATCGGACGATGACCCCGCGCTGAGCTGATGCAGTCCGGATCCCCGTAGCCGATGCCGCATCGCGCCACCCGAGACGGCGGGAGTGGTGCAGTTTGAATCTTATCCGTTCGCGTTGAGCGTAGCCCGCGCAGCGGGCGGAGTCGAAACGCAAGCTGACCTTCGGCGCTACGCTCAGAGCCTGCCCCGGACTTGATCCGGGGACGAACGGATTTTCAAGCTGGACCGCCACCGAGACAGCGGGCCGGTTCCGACCGCAACCGCGACGCCGTTACACTGCAGGGATATTCGCTACCCGGAACCCTGCCATGAACGAGCACCAGCAACCCTCGGGTTGTGCCGCGCCGGAGCCGACCTCGCCGCCGGTCAGCCGCGAGCAGGCCATGGACGCGGTGCGCACGCTGTTGCGCTGGGCCGGTGACGAACCGAC
>DASSRT010000151.1:0-2332 GCA_035701705.1 Rhodanobacteraceae bacterium | reverse complement strand
CTCGGCGTGCTGGTGCACGCCGCCGTGCGTGACCATGCGTTGCCGCAGGCCAGCGTGGTCGATGTCGATGTCAGCCGTGAACTGGATGTGGCGACCGTGTGGGTCACCGCGCTGCAGCCGGAACGCTCGCTCGAAGTCGTGAAGGCCCTGAAGACGCTGGCGAAGGAATTTCGCCACCGACTCGCGCAAACCATGCGCATGCGGCGCGTACCGGAATTGCGCTTCAAGTACGACGACTCCATCGACAAGGGCGAGCGGATCGAGCAGCTGCTGCGTGGCGGGGCCGGTTCGGAGTCCACGGATGCCTGAATATCCTCTTCCGGAGGAAGGGGGGCACGTCGCAGACGCGGGGGGATGCCGGCGTCGTCAGCGAACGGCCATCCCCCTCGATCCCCCTTCCTCCGGGAGGGGAAAGACACGCGCCATCAGCGGCATTCTCCTGCTCGACAAGCCCACCGGCATCAGCTCCAATCGCGCACTGCAGCAGGCCAAGCGCCTGTTCGGTGCGGCCAAGGCCGGACACACCGGGAGCCTCGATCCACTGGCGACGGGCCTGTTGCCGATCTGCTTCGGCGAAGCCACCAAGATCGCCGGTTACCTGCTCGGGGCGAGCAAGGCGTACGCGGCAGATTGCCGCCTCGGTGTCACCACCGATAGCGGCGACAGCGACGGTGCCGTGCTTGAGCAGCGCGCGTTGCCGGTACTCGATGACGACACCATCCTGGCGGCATTGACTCACTTCACCGGCCACATCACCCAGGTGCCGCCTGTGTATTCGGCGCTGAAGCAGGGCGGGGTGCCGCTGTACAAGCGCGCGCGTCGCGGCGAAGTCGTGGTGGTGCCGCCGCGCGAAGTGGATGTGTTCCGCTTCGATCTTGAGTCACGCGACGGCGACACGCTGCGATTGCACGTCGAGTGCGGATCGGGCACCTACGTGCGCAGCCTCGTGCGCGATCTCGGCGAAGCGTTCGGGTGCGGTGCGCACCTGACTGCCCTGCGCCGCCTGTGGGTGGAACCCTTCCGCGAACCGCGTATGCACACGCTGGATGAACTTGCCGAACTGCACGCCGCCGGAGGAACGCACGCGCTCGATGCGATCCTGCTGCCGATCGCCGCCGGGCTTGCTGACTGGCCGGTGTTGCGGCTGGACGAACGCGGCGTCGATGCGGTCGCGCACGGCCGCCCGCTCACCGTCGATGGCGCGGCGGGTCGCTGCCGCGCCTTGGCGCCGGATGGGCGCCTGCTCGCGATCGGCGAAGTCGGGAGCGATGGCCGATTCGCGATCCTGCGCGGGTTCGGCGGCTGATCCACGTTGCAATGACGGGCGATGTCCGCCCGTGCAGGCTGCCTGCCGGAAAGGTCGGCTGCCTTGCCCGCCCGTGGTCTTGCGTGATCCCTCGCGTGCGCCATTCCCTTTGCGCGTGACCATTTGTTGCTTGTCACCGTGCGAAGCCGCTTGCTACAGTGCGGGGATCGCGCGGCGTGGCCAGCGTGATGCTGCATCGGCCCGCGGGCCTTGCAAGAAGGGGGCGGCGTGGAGGCGAAGATCCACTTCGTCTCGGGGTTGCCCCGTTCGGGCTCGACCCTGCTGGCGGCGCTGCTGCGCCAGAATCCGCGCGTCCAGGCCGGCATGAGCGGCCCGCTGGCCGGCATGTGCGGCGCGATGCTCACCGAGATGAGCGCGCGCAACGAGTTCTCGGTGTTCCTCGATGACGCCAAGCGCGAACGCACCCTGCACGCGCTGTTCGACCAGTACTACGCCGATTGCAAGGCCAGTGTCATCTTCGACACCAGCCGCGCGTGGTGCGCGCGCATGCCGGCGCTCGCGCAGTTGTTCCCCGACGCGAAAGTCATCGCCTGCGTGCGGCACCTGCCGTGGGTGGTCGATTCCATCGAGCAACTGGTGCAGAAAAGCACCTTCAGCCCGTCTTCCATCTTCGGTTTCAGCGCCGGCGGCACGGTGTATACGCGCGCGAATGCCGTGGCCAGCGCCGACGGGCTGGTCGGTTACGCCTTCGATGCGCTCAAGCAGGCCTGCTTCGGCGCGCAGCGCGAGCGCTTGCTGCTGGTGCAGTACGAGACGCTCACCAGCGCGCCCGCCACGGTCATGCAGGCCATCTACGACTTCATCGGCGAGCCGCATTTCCAGCACGATTTCGAGCGCGTCGAATACGACGTGACGGAATTCGATGTGCGCGCGGCAGCTGGAACCTTGGCCGCCAGCTCGACCTGCATGGTGAACTGGCGTGGCAGCATGCGTTCGGCGACACCACGCCGAACCGGACGATGAACTTCATCGCCGGTGGCGACAGCTTCATCGAATACGCCGTGC
>DASSRT010000150.1:0-8639 GCA_035701705.1 Rhodanobacteraceae bacterium | reverse complement strand
TGCGCATCGACCCCCTTCGTGCCGAAGGGGGTATTTGCGTGCTCGCAACGTGCCGCCGAGGCGAGCGGAACCCCCTTCCAGAGAGGCTCGTCATCCCCCCGATGCTGCGCATCGACCCCTTTCGTGCCGAAGGGGGTATTTGCGTGCTCGCAACGTGCCGCCGAGGCGAGAAAAATCCCCTGCCAGCGCGGCGTGTCATCCCCCCGATGCTGCGCAGCGACCCCCTTCGTGCCGAAGGGGGTATTGCAGGTCCGTGGGTTGCCGACAATTGCATCAGAACGGCCAGATCTTCGGAATCAAATACATCGACAAGGCGCAGAACAGCGCGATCAACGGCACCCCGATCTTGGTGAAATCGAGGAAGCGATAGCCGCCAGCGTAATACACCATCGTGTTGGTCGGATAGCCGACCGGCGTCGCGAACGAGGTTGCGGCGGCGAAGGCGACGGCCACCACGAACGGGCGCGGGTCGGCGTGCACCGCGTGCGCGACGCTGACCGCGATGCCGACCATCAGCACCACGGATGGATTGTGGCCCATCATCTCGGTGAGCAACGCGGTGAGCAGGTACACCATCAGCAACGCGGCCAGCGGGCCGTGGTTGCCGACCACGTCGAGGGCGCCATTGACGACCACGTTGGCGAGGCCGGTCGTCTCGATCGCGAGGCCGAGTGGCAGGATCGCGCCGAGCATGATGATGATCTTCCAGTCCATGCCTTCGTAGACGTCCTTGCGTCCGAAGCAGCGCGTCAGTGCCATGGCCGCGACGCCGCAGATGGCGGCAATCGGGATCGGCAGCAGGTGCAGGGCCGAGACCACCACCACCGCGGCCATGATGCCGACCGCGACGTAGGCCTTGTACGCCGGGCGGCGCGCGTCGACGCGTTCGTTCAGCACCACGAAACGGTCATCGCGGCGCAGGCGCGGGACTGCGTCGGCGGGCAGCAGCATCATCAACACATCACCGGTCTGGAAGGCGACGTCGCGGATCTTGTCGCGCAGCAGGTGGCCGCGGCGGTGGATGCCGAGCACGGTGGCGCTGTAGTTCGGCAACAGGTCGAGGTCGCGCAGGGTGCGGTCTTCGGCGAGGCTGGCCGGGGCGATCATGGCCTCGACCAGCACGTTGGCCTTGTCGCTGTCATCGGTGTGGGTGAACTCGGGATTGAGCTCCAGCCCGGCGTGCTTGCGGAATTCTTCCAGCTTGTCCCATTCGCCGCGCACCAGCAGCACGTCGCCGGTGGCGAGCTTCTGCGTGCGTGGCGACCACATGTGTTCGTCGCCGCGCAGCAGTTCCAGCGGATACACGCCGCGTTCGCCGAGTCGGGCCTCGGCGATGGTCTGGCCGACCAGCGGCGAGTCCGACATCAGCTTGAGTTCGGTGACGTACTTGCCGACCTGCGCCGGCCCCGAAACTTCGTTGTCGAGGTGTTTGGGCAGCAACCAGCGGCCGATGACCATCAGGTAGATGATGCCCGCGATCGCCAGCAGCACGCCGAGATGGGTGAATTCGAAAATGCCGAATGGCTGCAGGCCCTGTTTTTGCGACAGCGAGTCGACCAGCAGGTTGGACGAGGTGCCGATCAGGGTGCACACGCCGCCCATCTGCGCGGCGAAGGCCATCGGCATCAGCACGCGCGCGGGCGAGGTGCCGGTGCGCTGGCAAACCTTCAACGCCAGCGGCAGGAAGGTCGCGACCAGCGCGGTGTTCTTGATGAAGGCGCCGAGCGGCGCGATCGCCAGCATCATGCCCAGCGTCAGCAGCCAGGGTTTGCGGATCCGCGAGAGCAGGTTGATGATCGGGTCGAGCGCGCCGGAGCGTTCGATGCCGATCGCCAGCGCGAACATCGCCGCGACCGTCACGGTGGCTTCGTTGCTGAAGCCGGACAAGGCCTGTGCCGGGGTGACGATGCCGAGTGCCACCAGCAGGCCCAACGTGATCAGCGCGACCAGGTCCACGCGCACCTTCTCGCTGGCGAATAGCGCCATCGCGACGACGATGATCGCGGCGGTGGCCCAGGCCTGCCAGGTCATGGGCTTGGTTCCGTCGCGGCGTTGGGCTGCGGCGTGTTCATGGCGTGCAACTTTCCCCTTGCTGCTGGCTGATTGCCGTGGCCGGCGTCAGTGGCGTCCCGATTGTGCCGTGCTTGCACGCTCCGCGGGTAAGCATCGTGTTATCTGCACATGGATGCGCAGGACTTGTGGGTCACGCATCGACCAACTGCACCCGGTGCCCCGGTACGCCGGGTTCCGGATCGGCCTCCAACCGTACCTTCAGGTCGAACCACGCCGCCTGGCCGGTCACCGGATCGCCGTTGCTGTAGGCGCGGTCGGTGGCGCGTTCGCCGATCAGGTGATTGAGAAGAAATCCGTCGACGAATTCGGGGGCTTGCTGGCCGAGTTTCCATGCGCCTTTCTTCTTGCCGATGGCGTTCCAGGTCCACACCGTTCCGCGCGCCGTCGCTGCATGCGCGCGCACCTGCACGCGGATGCGGCCGCGCGGCGAGGCGATCCAGGCCCAGTCGCCGTCGGCGAGCGCGTGCGCTGCGAGGGTGTCCGGATGCACGTACAGATAGTTGCGCGCCGCGATCTGGCGCAGCCAGCGATTCTGCGAACCCCAGGCGTGGTACATGAACATCGGGCGTTGGGTGAGGGCGGAGAGCGGGAAAGTTTCTCCCCTCTCCCATCGGGAGAGGGGGTGGGGGTGAGGGTCCGGGTCTCGCGCAAGATTCGGACCCTCACCCGCCCTGCGGGCACCCTCTCCCAAAGGGAGAGGGGAATCAACGTCGCTTTGCGACGCATACCACATCGGCACCGGATCGAAATAGCGCGCCACGCGCGCACGCTCGCGTTCCGGCGGCTGCACCGCGCCGTGGCCCCCGGCGGCCAGGCGGAAGTGTTGCAGCACTTCGCAATAGAGTTGCATCGTGATTGGTGCGGTCGAGCCGACGAAGCCCATCGATTGCGACCACGCCAGATAGTCGCGATTGGCGAAGCGGTAGTACGCACCGGCCTCGGGGATCCGCGCTTCGAAAAAGCAGCCGTGCTCGATGTAGCGTTGCAACTGTTGCGGGTTCGGCGCGCCCTTGCCCTGTTGTGCGCCATCAGCGCCGCGCCAGCCTGAAAGCATGCCGACGCCCGGCGCGCGTTCGTGGCGCACGAGGTAATCGGCGTAGTCGGCGTACTTCGGCGCGCCGGTGTCATCGACCATGTTGGGCAGCTTCAGGCGCGCGCCCAGATCCAGCAGCACGTCCTGGAACGGCCGCACGTCGCGGTCGGGCGCGACCACCGGCTGGCGGATCGCATCGGCCGCGAATTCGGCATCGCTGATCGGGCGATCCAGCAGGCTGACGCAATCCCAGCGTTCGAGATACGTGGTGTCCGGCAGCACCAGGTCGGCAAACGCCACCGTTTCCGAATCGTAGGCGTCGCTGTAGATGATGTGAGGGATCCTGTAGTTGCCGTCGTCGTCGCGCGCGCACAGCAGCTTGCGCGTGGTTGCGGTGTCCATGGCCGAGTTCCAGCCCATGTTCGCCATGAACAGGAACAGCGTGTCGATCTTCGCCGGGTTGGCGTCCACCGCGTTGCGGATCACCGACTGCAACAGGCCGTGGTTGGCCAGCGGATATTCCCAGCTGAAAGCGTGGTCGAGCCGGCGTGGATTGCCGTGTTCGTCCACCAGCAGGTCGTCGGGGGATTGCGGGTAGCCGAGCGGGTTGCCGGTGAGGGTACCGTCCGGCTTGCGCGCCTTGGCCGGTTTGTTGCCGGGCGGCGCGGGCTTCGGATACGGCGGCTGGTAACGAAAACCGCCGGGGGTGTCGATCGCGCCCAGCAGCAGTTGCAGCACGTGGATGCTGCGGCAAGTGTGGAAACCGTTGGCGTGTGCGGCGATGCCGCGCATCGCGTGCATCGACACCGGGCGGCCCGGCATCGAGTCGTGTTGGCGGCCGTGGCTGTCGGTCCAGGCGATCGGCAGCTCGATGGCTTCATCGAACGCGACGCGTGCAAGTTCGCCTGCCAGCCGACGGATCGTCGCTGTCGACACGCCGCAGCGTTCGCTGACTTTTTCCGGCGCGTAGTCGTCGGCAAGAAAACGCTCGGCGATCAACTGGAATGCCGGTACAGCGCGGCGGCCATCGGGCAGGGTGTATTCGCCGGCGATCAACGGCGCGATGTCGGGTTGGGTGGCGTCGACGATGCGGTAATCGGCGCGGCTGTTTTGCTCCCTCTCCCTCGTCGCTCGCGACGGGGGAGAGGGCTGGGGTGAGGGGGAATCAGGTGCACCGTGCGAGGACGCAGGATCTTGCGAGTCCCGCCCCCTCACCCAACCCTCTCCCCCGACGGCGTCGGGGGAGAGGGCTACGTCCCCGCGCACGGCACACAACGGCTTGCCCTCCGCATCGCGTGCAATCAGTCCATCATCCGCCGCGCCCGGAGCGCGGATCACCAGGTGGTGCGCGTTCGAGTAACGCACCAGGTAATCGAAATCGACGCGGTCGGCGAGCAGCAGCTCGCGGATGAAGGCGCCTGCCAGCAGGCCATCCGTGCCGGGATTGATCGGCACCCATTCGTCTGCGATCGAGGCGTAGCCGGTGCGCACCGGATTGATCGCGACGATCTTGGCGCCGCGGCCCTTCAACTTGCCGAGGCCGAGCTTGATCGGGTTGGAATCGTGGTCTTCGGCCACGCCCCACATCATCAAGTATTTTGTGTGGTCCCAATCGGGTTCGCCGAATTCCCAGAACGAGCCGCCGAAGGTGTACATGCCGGCTGCGGCCATGTTCACCGAACAGAAGCCGCCGTGCGCCGCGTAGTTGATGGTGCCGTATTGCTGCGCCCACCAGCCGGTCAGCGCCTGCGACTGGTCACGGCCGGTGAAGAAGGCGAGTTCATCCGGATTGCGCGCGCGGATGTCGGACAGCCACTTCGTCGCCAGCGTCAACGCCTCGTCCCACTCGATCTCGCGGAACTCGCGCTGGCCGCGCTCGCCGACCCGCAGCAGCGGCTTGGACAGCCGCGCGGGTGAGTAATGCTGCATGATCCCGGACGAGCCCTTGGCGCAGATCACACCGCGGTTGACCGGATGCTGCGGGTTGCCGTCGATGTAGCGGACGCGCCCATCCTTCAGGTGCACGCGAATGCCACACCGGCACGCGCACATGTAGCAGGTGGTGGTTTTGACTTCGTCGCCGGTGGGTGTGTTCAGTTCGAGGTGGGCGTGGGGCATGGCGACGATGGTAGCCTTCCCGGCGCTTGCCGCCAATCGCGCGGCGCGGCATGCTGGGGCTTGGCGTCAACCGGCCCGGCAGGCATGCACCAATACGAACGCGTCCTCAAGCTGCACGGCATCTTCAAGTCGCACCGCCGGCCGGTGGACGTGCAGCGCCTGCGCGAGGATCTCGGTTGCTCGCGCGCCACCTTGTATCGCGACATCGCCTTCCTGCGCGATGCGCTGGGCGCACCGCTGGACAGCGATCCGGAAGGCCATGGCTTTCGCTACGCCGATGACGAAGGCGAACGTTTCGAGTTGCCGGGCCTGTGGCTGACCAGTGAAGAACTCTCGGCGTTGATGGCGCTGGAATCGCTGGTCGCGCGCTCCGATCCGGGTGTGCTGGCCGGTGCGCTGGCGCCATTCCGCTCGCGCGTCGAGAAGATCCTCAACGAGCAGGCGGGCACCCGCCAGCAACCGCTGGACCGCATCCGCGTGATTCCGTGGGGTTCGCGCAAGCTCAACCAGCAGGTGTTCCGCACGGTCGCGGGCGCGGTGCTGGCGCGGCGGCAGCTGAAATTCCGTTACCGCGCGCGCACCACCGGCGCGGACAGCGTGCGTCATGTGTCGCCGCAGCGGCTGACGCACTATCGCGACAACTGGTATCTCGACGGCTGGGACCACGATCGCGAAGCCCTGCGCAGCTTCGCGGTGGACCGCATCGGCGAGCCGGTGGCCCTGGACAAGCCCGCCGTCGATCGCGACGAGCAGGAATTGAACGACACGCTGGCGTCCAGCTACGGCATCTTCGCCGGTGCGCCCAAGGCCTGGGCGACGATCCGGTTCTCGGCGCGCGCCGCGCGCTGGGTCGCCGACGAACACTGGCACTCGCTGCAGGAAGGCCACTGGCTGGATGACGGCCGTTACGAACTGAAGGTGCCGTATTCGCAGTCGCGCGAGCTGGTGATGGATATCCTGCGCTATGGCCCCGATGCGCAAGTCGTCGCGCCGCCATCCCTGCGCGAGGAAATCCGCATCATGCACAAGCTCGCGCTCGACGCGTACGACCACGCATCACCGTGAACGACGCATCGCTTCCGGCGACGACAGCATCGACCCGCCCAGCAGTGGCGCTGGCGCTCGGCACCGGCGGTGCCCGCGGGCTTGCGCACATCGGCGTGATCGAAGCGATCGAAGCCGCCGGCTATCGCATCACCGCGGTGTCCGGCAGCTCGATGGGCGCCCTGGTCGGCGGCATCTACGCCGCCGGCAAGCTCGACGTGTACCGCGATTGGGTGTGCGCGCTGCAGAAGATGGACGTGCTGAAGCTGGTCGACTGGACCCTGTCCGGCGCGGGCCTGATCAAGGGCGATCGCATCATCGACGTTTTGCGCGAACTGATCGGCGCGGTGAACATCGAGGAGCTGCCGATTCCATTCACCGCGGTGGCGACCGATCTCGACCGCGAACGCGAGGTGTGGCTGACGCGCGGCCCGCTGTTCGACGCGATCCGCGCCTCCATCGCGATCCCGACCATCTTTCGGCCGCATCCGCTCAACGGCCATCGGCTGGTCGATGGCGGCTTGATGAATCCGTTGCCGCTGACGCCGCTGCTGCAATCGCCCGGCGATTTCACCATCGCCGTGAACGTGAATGGCCCGCATGAAGAACTGATGGTGCGACAAGCGGAGCGCCCGCCGGTCGAAGCGCGTGGCGGGCTGCGCAGCAAGATCGCCGCCTTCGTGAAGCGCACCATCGGCAATCACGAGGAAAGGCAGCACGAACCCGGCTGGATGGATACGCTGACGCAATCGCTCGACCTGATGCAGGAGAACCTCGCGCGCTTCCGGCTGGCCGCCGATCGCCCGGACCTGGTGATCGAGGTTCCGCGCAACGCATGCGCGGTATACGAGTTCTACCGCGCATCGGAGTTGATTGACCTCGGACGCGAGCGCGCCGAGCGCACGCTCAAGGCGTGGCAGCCCGCGGGCCGCAGTTGACCCTTTGTTCGTCGTCCCGTTGCAGGTTGGTATCCAGATGCCGTCGTCATTCCGGGGCGGCGCGTAGCGCCGAGCCCGGAATCCATCTTGCCTCCAGCGGGCGTGCAGCGCTCTCGTGAATGTTTCGCTCGCCTGAGCGGCGAGCGAGTGACTTTCTGCCGAAACAGAAAGGGCCCGCTCGCTTGCGAGCGGAACCGCCTTAAAGTGCGGTGAGATTGGCGTACGCCGCCACCAGCCACTTCGGTCCCGCGTCCGCGAAATTGACCTGGATGCGGGTGTGCGCGCCTGCGCCTTCGGCGCGCACGACCACGCCTTCACCAAACTTCGCGTGACGCACGCGCTGGCCGAGCTTGATCGGCAGCGTGTCGTCGAGGTCGGCGTGGCCGCGCTGCATGCGTGGCGCAGGCGCGTACCGCGGGCGCGTGATGCGCGCGCGCGGGCGGACTTCGGTGACGAGGTGGGCGGGCAATTCATCGAGGAAGCGCGAGGGGCGCGAGATGGTTTCGCTGCCGTATTGGCGGCGCGATTCGGCGTAGCACAGCACCAGCCGTTCGCGCGCGCGGGTGATGCCGACGTAGGCGAGCCGGCGTTCCTCTTCCAGACGCGCGGGATCTTCCGTCGAGCGTTGCGTGGGAAACAGGCCGTCTTCCATGCCGACCAGGAACACCACCGGAAACTCCAGTCCCTTGGCCGAGTGCAGGGTCATCAACTGCACGCAGTCCGTGCCGGCTTCGCCCTGGCCCTCGCCGGCTTCCAGCGCAGCGTGGGCGAGGAAGGCGGCCAGTTCCGACAGGCCGGCGTCGATGTCTTCCGGCGTCATCGCGAAGCGGCTGGCGACGTTGACCAGTTCGTCGAGGTTCTCCACGCGCGCCTCGGCGTTGCCGCGGCTGTCGCGTTCGTAGTAATCGCGCAGTCCGGATTGGACGATCGCCTGTTCGACCTGTTCGGCGAGGGTGAGCATGCTCCCCTCCCCCTCCGGGGGAGGGGTTGGGGGAGAGGGTTCGCCTTCGCGTTGAGCTTCGTTCGGGAACGGACCCTCACCCCTGCCCCTCTCCCGGGGGGAGAGGGGTTCATTCCCATGGGCCAACCCGTCAACCAGCGTCATGAACCCGCGCAGCGCATTCTTCGCGCGGGTGGTCAATCCGGGGCCGGCAAGTTCTGCCAGCGAGGCGTCCCACAGTGACAGATCATTGCCGCGCGCGCGTTGGCGCAAGGCTTCGACCGTGCGCTCGCCGACGCCGTGCGGCGGGGTGGCCAGCGCGCGTTCGAACGAGGCGTCGTCGCCGCGGTTGGCGGCCAGCCGCAGGTACGCCAGCGCGTCCTTCACTTCGGCGCGTTCGAAATAGCGTTGGCCGCCGTACACGCGGTAGGGAATGTCGTGCTGGTGCAACTGTTCCTCGAAGTTGCGCGACTGCGCGTTGGAGCGGTACAGC
>DASSRT010000149.1:0-6269 GCA_035701705.1 Rhodanobacteraceae bacterium | reverse complement strand
GCTGCGGCCGTGCAGCCACGCGAAACGCGATTGGCCCAGCGGTTCGAGCCTTGCGATGCGCTGGCGCATCCGCCACCACAGCGTGGCCAGCAGTGCCAACATCAACGCCATCACCAGCAACGGCGCGAACAGGCGCAGCTCGCCGTTGCGCCTGATCCATTCCGCGGCGCCGCGACCGCCCATGCCCATGCTCGTGTCGAGATGACTGAAGGACGGCAGGACGAAGACCGCATAGATGAGTGCGATCACCACGGCCACGCCCAACAGGAACACGATGTAGAGCAGGAAGGTGCGCGCAGGGCGCCACCAGTCGAGTGCAAACAGTCGGGCCTCGGCGAGCGACTGGATCCACGCGGCTTGGGTGTTGGCGACGTTGCCGCCGAGTTCACTGGTTGCCTTATACAGCCGGTCAGCGATGTCGTCGCTGGGGGTGTTTTTCGCACCGGCGTCCGCGTCGACGTTGCCGATGAAGTCCAGTGCCGCGTCACCGAGCACTTCCCGCAGGCGGCCACGCGCGGATTCTTCGGTGAGCCCGTTTGCGACCAGGTTTGCATACTGGCGAGTGACGAAGTCCCGCTGAGTGTCGATCTTCAGTGCATCCATTCGTGGCTACCGGCAGAGGGGTGGAAGGTCGTCGCGGGCGAGCGTGGTCGGGTTGGCGGCCATTTCTGCAACAGCGCCGGCGACCGGTTTTTCGTAGCCGCAAAGGTAGGTGATCGTGGGCGCGTCGCGAGTGCCAAGTAACTCCGGCCGGAACGACAGCTTGCCGTAGGCGGGCGCTTCCGCAGCCGCGAATCCTGTTTTTGGCCAGCCGGCGCGGGCGGCATCGAGCGCCATGTCCACGGTGATCACGCCGTCGTTGCCGAGTGCCGCATGCGTGGCGTAGGTCCCCTCGACATGCTTGCCGATCACGTTCGTGTCGTTCGCGGCTGGCCAGCGCCCGTGCACGGCGTAGTGGACCACCGCGGCGGCTTCGATGCCGGAGGCAAGCGACACTGCGTCGAGCGTATCGCTCATGCGGACGGCCCGTGCGCCGAACACGGCGCCGATCGAAATGACTGCCACGATGATGACGCCGACGAAGCCGCGTTCAAGCGCATCCGGGCCGCGCACTTCGCGGGTCCGTCCGACGGTGACGTGGTGCAGCGGCCGGGCATGCGTCCGTGGCATGCCGCGAGCGTAGCACGATTGGCGCAATCCCGATTCCGTGCGCCGGCCATGCGCAACGATCGCGCGTCAACTAAATTCCTTGCGGCGGAAGAACAGCGCCTGCTCCTGCAGCGTGTCCAATACCCGGGTCCATTCGCCATCGACCTTGCGGGAAAGGAAGGCCAACACAGGTTCGTCGGTGATTCCCTTCTGACCGAGGTTGACCTGCTCGCCGTGGTTCACCATCAAGGATCCAAGGAGATCGGAACTGGACCCGGCGATTTTCACGTTGATGTAGTTTGCAACGCGGAACGACAGCGGTCCTTCGAGGTTTTTCACCTGCAGCTTCAATTGATCTTCGAGGCCCATGCCCGAAGGCTTCATGGTGGAGCCGAGGCGCGATTCGATGATGGGTGTTTTGGTGACGAGGTGGATGCTGCCTTCAGGCACGATCGCGTAGAGGTCGTAGTCGCCATGCACATAGCGGGGCCTGAGCAAACCCATGTCGGTCAGGGCGACACAACCATAGTGCTTGTGGTTCCGGTTCGTCTGCAGGATGTAGGGCGTCGGGCATCCGCGCGCCGGGCGATCATCGGCGAATCCCCGCGCGTCCGGAACCGTGACGAGGTGGCTGGAGTGTTGCCATTCCTCGCGCGCCTTCGCCAGTCGGGACGGTGTGAAGGCATCCGGGCGCAGCCGTGGCGAACAGACCAGGCCCGCGGACAGGTATCGGCCGGCATCGCGATCCGAAGTCTTGCCCTTCATGTCGGCACGCTTGCCGGTGTAGCCGCAGCGGCCCACCCAGTTCAACGACGCGTGCCCGGTCTTGCGCACCAGGATGTGGCAATGAAACAGCTTCGCCGCCTCGATGAAATACGGCATGTGGGCGACGTGGACGAATTCCCTGCTTTCCATGCCCATGGTGTATTCCCTCCTTGTCGGCCGTCGAACCCGGGCGCGGGTTACTGGACGCCCGGCCGATAACCCGTTCGCTGAAGTTGGAACTGGAGCGTTGCGCGCGTCTGCGCGAGCATCTTCTTGCCACTCGCGTTATAGCGTTCGATGCCTTCGAGTATCGCTGTAAATGTCGACCGGTATTGCTGGAGGCTTGTGACGAGCCTCCGTTGCGCCATTCTCGCTTGCTTCAGCAAGCCCTCAATGTGCGACAAATTGTCGTATCCCGTCAACAATTTTTTTGCGTCGAAGGCAATGCCGACGAAGGCACAAACAGTGCCCGCCTTGCCGATGTAGTGGGTCGTTGTGTCACTGAGCTTCAAATACTGTTTTGAAGCGGACATCGTCATGGAAAGAGTTTTGTTGGCGTCGCCAGCCACCGTGACAGACGTGGGTGCTGGCGGCTCAAGAAACGCGCCGGCAACGAGCTCGCTGGCACCGACACCAACGACCACCAGCAAGCCCACCGGACCGGTCAATACCGTGGTGAAAAGCGTGAGCGCGCCGATTACGACGTCTACGCCCGTTTGTACTCCGGCGGCCGCTTCCTCATGCTTGGCTCTCGTCAGCGCTCGCAGTAGCGCCTCCAGCAGATCCCGCATCCTCTTTGCTTCGTATGCCAACGGGCTTACCACCAGAAATTCGACAGCTGCAACAATACCAAACTCAAACAACGCGTCGACGCAGTCGTTGTCGAGCGTAAGGATCGAAATAGCGAGCTCAAGCGCGTTGATGGCGTCTGCGCATCGGCGCGCTGCGACTGTGCCTTCAGTATCGACGCGGCCAAGTCGGACGAAGAAGTCATCGAAAATCAGCTTTGCGGCAGCCAGATCGGTGTCGAGCGTGGCCTGCACGCCCTGAGAAACCGAATATTTCCTGAGTCGACTGCTGTTTGACGCTGCGCGTTGAGCCTCGTCGTTAAACGCATCGAGCACGCTCAGCCAGCTTTCGTAGACACCCTTGCCCAGCAACTGGCCAACTTTGACTGCAACGTCCTGCTTGATGAAGACCATGGCTATCCCCCGCAGCGAGACAACTCATGCGTCGCGGCAACTCGTCGGGCCATGTTGCGCACGCGGTCAAGTCTGCAGAGTCGGCGAGGCGTAGGCTCTGGCGAGCTGTCGATTCGGCGCGGTGGGAAGGATACTCCCGCCGGTGTCTGGGAGTGAATGGGTCGGCACGTCTGTGCGGACCCACTTTCGCTCGCATTTTCCCGCTGCGTCCGGCAGCAACGGAAGGTGTGGCCGGATGCGGGTGCCTTTGGTGTCCCGCTGGGCACAGTATCGACACCGGATCCCATCCTGCGAATCCGCGGTCTGGTGCGGTCTACCACACTGAACGCTGCGCCACGATACTTGCCGGATGACCGTGACCGCAGCGACGACCGACATGCAGGATGCCTCCGCGTTGCTCGGCGCGGACGGGCCGTTCGCGCACGAGGTGCCGAATTTCGCGCCGCGCGAAACCCAGCAGCGGATGGCCGATGCCGTCACCGACGCGATCGCCACGGGCGATGCGCTGGTGGTCGAAGCCGGCACCGGCACTGGCAAGACCTTTGCGTATCTCGTGCCCGCGTTGCTGTCGGGCAAGCGCGTGATCATCTCCACCGGCACCCGCAACCTGCAGGACCAGTTGTTCCATCGCGATCTCCCGCGCGTGATGTCCATTCTTGGCGTGAAGGCCGACGTGGCGCTGCTGAAGGGGCGCGCGAATTACCTGTGCAAATACCGCCTCGAACAGACGGTCGAATCGGGGCAGTTCAAGTCGCGCGCGCAGGCTGCGGAACTGCAGACGATCCGGAGTTGGGCCGTGCGCACGCGCAGCGGCGACCGCGCCGAATTGGCTGAAGTGCCGGAGGGTTCGCCGCTGTGGCCGCGTGCTACTTCCACGGCGGAAAATTGCCTCGGCACCGAGTGTCCGTTCTACGACGACTGCTTCGTGTTCAAGGCCCGTAGGCGCGCGCAGGAAGCCGAGCTGGTAGTGGTGAACCATCACCTGTTGCTGTCGGATCTCGCACTGCGGCGCGAAGGTTTCGGCTCGATCCTGCCGGAAGCCGAGGCTTACGTTCTCGACGAGGCGCATCAGTTGCCCGAGCTCGCGGGTCAGTATTTTTCGGCGGGCATCAGTGCGCGGCAGGTTACCGAACTTGCGGCCGACACGCTGGCCGAATGCGCGGGCCAGGCCGGTGCGCTGGCCTTGTTGCAGCCGGCGCTGGATGGCGTGAACGACGCGGTGCGCAAGGCCCGGTTGGCGTTCGATGGATTGCCGAGACGCGGCGCCTTCGCGCAACTGGAAGCCGACGCCGGTGCGGCCGAGGCGTTGGAAACGCTGGGCGCGGCGCTGAACGATCTTGCCGGGGTGTTGGCGGGGCAGGCCGAGCGCTCCAAGGGCCTGGCCAGTGTGCACGCGCGCTCGGTGGTGCTGGACCAGCGACTGCAGCGGATCGCCGGTCGCGACGGCGAGGACGAGGTGCGCTGGTACGAAGTGCTGGAACGCGGATTCGAATTGAGCTCGACGCCACTGGATCTCGCGCCACAGTTGCAGGTCTTGCGCGCGGCGACCGACGCGGCGTGGATCCACACCTCCGCGACCCTCGCGGTGGCCGGGCACTTCGACCACTTCACGCGCCAGATGGGGCTGGTCGATCCGCTGACGCTGGATCTCGGCAGTCCCTTCGATTACGCGCAGCAGGCGTTGTGTTACCTGCCGCAAGGCCTGCCGGAACCGGCCGCGCGCGACTACACCGAGCGGGTGGTCGAAACCGTGCGACCGGTGCTGGAGGCTTCGAGGGGACGCGCGTTCCTGTTGTTCACCTCGCATCGCGCGTTGCGCCTCGCCGCCGGGTTGCTGGCCGATGCACCGTGGCCGCTGTTCGTGCAGGGCAGCGCGCCGCGCCACCAGTTGCTGGCGGACTTCCGCGATTCGGGCAACGGCGTACTGCTGGGCGCCGCGAGTTTCTGGGAAGGCGTGGACGTCGCCGGCGAAGCGTTGAGTTGCGTGATCATCGACAAGCTGCCATTCGCCGCACCCGACGATCCGGTGTTGCAGGCGCGGCTGGATGCGGTGCGTCGCGGCGGCGGCAATCCGTTCCGCGACTGGCAAATCCCGGCGGCGGCCATTGCCCTGAAGCAGGGTGCGGGCCGGCTGATTCGCGACGTGCACGATCGTGGCGTGCTGGTGCTGTGCGACCCGCGCCTGTGCAGCAAGGCGTATGGGAAGCTGTTCCTCGCCAGCCTGCCGCCGATGCCGCGAACGCGTGAGCTGGTCGACGTGCGGCAGTTCTTCGGCGTGGAATAGTTGCTGTCTCGGCATCCCCCCACGTACCTGCGGCACGTGACCCCCTTCCTGTGGAAGGGGGTGGATACGCATAAACTTCGCGTGTTTCCTCCCCCTTCCGAAGGAAGGGGGATCGAGGGGGATGGCTTTTGCGGTGGCGGTGAACGCTTGTGCTGTTACGCTTTTAATTATTTCCGTTGCACTCCCGCCAACCATGCGCATCCTCGCCTTCGACACTGCCACGGAAGCCTGCTCGGTCGCACTGCTGCACAACGGCGAGGTGATCGATCGCACTGAATTGGCGCCGCGGCGACACGCCGAACTGGTGCTGCCGATGGCCGAGGAGTTGCTGGCCGAGGCCGGCATCACGCGCAAGCAACTGGATGCGATTGCGGTCGGGCGCGGCCCCGGTGCGTTCACGGGCGTGCGGCTGGCGATTTCCGTCGCGCAGGGCATCGCGCTTGCATTGGACATTCCCGTGGTGCCGGTTTCGTCACTGGCTGCCCTGGCCATGCAGGCGCCCCGCAACGGCGCGGCGATACTCGCGGTGATCGACGCACGACGCGAGGAAGTCTATGCGGGCGAGTTCCGTTTCGACGACGCGGGGTTGGTGGAAGCGATCGACGCGGAATGCGTGCTGCCGGCATCCCACCTGGCACTGCGTCCGGTCGCCGCATGGAACGTGATCGGCACCGGCTGGGCCAGTTATGGCGACGCCATTCGCGAGCGCTTGCCGTCGCCGCCGCGCTGGGTCGATGGCCGTCGCTATCCACAGGCGCGCGAGGTCGTGCGACTCGCCGCGCCGCTGTTCAGCGCCGGCAAGGGCGTGTCGCCGGAACAGGCGCTGCCGATCTATCTGCGCGACAAGGTGGCGTTGACGCTGGAAGAGC
>DASSRT010000148.1:0-10818 GCA_035701705.1 Rhodanobacteraceae bacterium | reverse complement strand
CGCTTGTCGGGATTCCTGTTGTGGCAGGCCGCGTACAGCGAGTTCTACTTCTGCGACGTGCTGTGGCCGGCCTTCCGGCGCATCGATTTCCTGCGCGCCGTGCGCACCTACCAGCGCCGCAACCGGCGTTACGGGCGCTAGCCCATCATGTTGACGCGGTGGTGAGGGTGGGAAGCAACGCGAAATGGATGTTGCAGGAGGGTCGGACACCCCCGCTGCGGTCTGCGCGTCTCATCGTCGCGGCTTCCGCCGCTCCTGCAACGGCGGCTTCTGTCAGGGCGCAAGGAAGCCGAGGGCGTGACGGGCGACGTCTTGCGGATTGGTGATGTGCAGGTGATGCAGGCCGGCGATGCGTTGCACATGGATGTCGGCGACGCACGCGGCGCGGGCTTCCATCATTGCCGTGGGCAGGTAGGGCGTGGCCGGCTCGGCGAGCAGCAGCAGGGTGGGTGCCTCGATGCCGGCGAGCAGGCTTCGCACCTGCATCTCCTCGATGCGCACCGGGGTTGCGAGACGCAGTCGCGGGTCGCTGCGCCAGGCGAAACCGCCGTCCACTTCTCGCAGGTTGCGCGCAACGATCGGGCGCGCTGCGTCGGCGTCGAGTCCGCCCGCCGCAACGCGCGCGGCGACTGCGGCGTCGAGCGACGCGAAGACCCGCGCGGGCCGACGACCAACGGTCCGATGCGCGTGCGCATCGCGCCAGCGCTGCAGGGAATGCGCGCCGTCGTCGGCCAGTACGCCAAGGCCTTCGATCAGCAACAGGCGCTCGATGCGCGCCGGCGCCGCCGCGGCCAGCAGCGAGGCGATGCCGGCACCCAGCGAGTGGCCGAGCAGGTCGAAACGTTCTAGCCCCAAGGCGTCGGCGGCACCCAGCACGTGATCGACGGCATCCACGGCGTGATAGCGCAGGGCGCGTTCCGGCAGGTGCACCGAGCGCCCGTGTCCCGGCATGTCGAGGGCAATCACGCGCCGGCGTGCGGCCAGCAACGGCGCCAGCCGCGTGAAGCTGGCCGCGTTGTCCAGCCAGCCATGCAGGGCCAGCAATGGCGGTGCGCTGGCGTCGCCCCATTGCAGCGCCGCCAGCTCGCCGAGCGGGGTCGCGATGCGCAACTCGACCGGTGCGGTCGCGCCGGAATCAGTCGGCGCGGACATGCATGCGGTTCTGGCGGCGGCGGTCGACGCGGTCGGCGAGCCAGCGATGCGCGTGGCGCAGCGAGAAGGTCGCATACAGGGCCTTGAAGATGCGCAGCTTGGACAGCACCAGGCGGTTGTCGAACACGTCGCCGGCCAGCATCGAGATCACGCCCTGTTCGACCTGCATCACGTTGCGCGGATTGGCGAACAGCGCCTTCATCACCGGCGAGTTGAAGCGATAGATGAACCAGGCGAAGCGCCGGTAGCCACGCCGCAGGTGCCTTGCGTATTGCCGTTGCAAGGCAGCTTCGCGCTGCGGTTCGCGCAAGGCGCCGTCGATGACGTCGAGCGCGCGCCGCGCCGAATACATCGACAGGAACACGCCCGAGGAAAACACCGGGTCGAGGAATGCCCAGGCGTCGCCGACGAGGATCCAGCGCGGCCCCGCCATCTGCCGGCAGGCATACGAATAGTTGCCGGTGAACTGCACCGGCGAGATGCGTTCGGCCTTGGTCATGCGCGTGGCGGCGCCGGGCACGATCGCGAGCGTGCGTTCCATGAACGTTACATTGTCGGCGCCACGGCGGGTTTTCAGGTATCCCGGTTTGCACACGCAACCAATGCTGGTGCTGCCGTCGGGCAGCGGGATGAACCATGCCCAGCCGTGCGCGAAACGGTTGACGCTGATGATGTTGCCGCCCGGGTCGTCAGGGTTGTACGCGACGCCCTTGTAGTGCGCGAACATGGCCGCGCTCTGGTGTTGGTCGTTGCGGTCGATCAGCTTCAGTTGCTTGCCGAGCAGGGTGTCGCGGCCCGAGGCATCGACGAGGTAGCGCGCGCGCAGCATCGTTTTCGCGCCGCCGGCATCCAGGTGCGCGATGACGCCTTCGGCATCGAAGTCCACCCGTTCCACCTTCACCTGCTCGCGCGCGTCCACGCCACATTCTCGGGCGTGCTCGAACAGCATCTGGTCCATTTCCTCGCGCTTGACCTGATAGGCGTAGGGCGGCGTGTCGCCCAGTGCGCGATCGAAGCGGAAGGTGTAGTAGCTGCCATCGTCGCGCGGGAAGTCGGCGCCGAGTTTCTGGCGGCCCAGTGCTTCGAGTTTTTCCAGCGCGCCGATTTCGCCGAAGATCGGCATGTTGGCCGGCAGCAGCGATTCACCGATGTGGAAGCGTGGGTGGCGAACCTTTTCCAGCAGGGTCACGCGCCAGCCGCGTTGCACCAGCAGGGTGGCCGCCGTCGATCCGCCCGGGCCGCCGCCAACCACCAGTACGTCGCAATCGAAAGCCTGCGGGGTATTGCCGTCCAATGCGATGGCCTCCTTGGGATCCGTTGTCGCCGAGCGGGGCGTCTATCATATAGATTCCCGGCCACAGCCTTCCCGATGCACCGCGATGTCCAGCACGCTTGCTCCTGAAAAACCAGCCACACCCGCGCGCGCGCGGTGGATGCCGCTGGCATTGCTGGCTTGCGGCGCGCTGGCGCTGGCCGGCGGACTGTCGCATCGGCCCGCGTTGAGCCTCGCCGCTGCGTTGTTGTTCCTGCTGGCGTGGCTGCCGTCGATCCTCAAGCGCCGCAGCGTGGGCGCGTTGCTCGGTTGGGTGGCCTTGGCCGCACTGCTGTTGGTGCCGGCCCTGCTCGGGCACGCGCAACTGGCGCTGATGGCGCTGCCGGTGCTGTTCCTCGCCGGCATTTCGTGGGTGTTCGCGCGCACCTTGCGGCGCGGTCGCGAACCCCTGATTACGCGTTGCGTGCGCGTGATCGAAGGCGAGGCACGCCTGGACTTGCCGGGCGTGCGTACCTACACCCGCGGCGTCACGCTGTTCTGGGCCTGCCTGCTCGCCGCGATGGCGATGTTGTCGCTGGCGATCGCCTTGCTGGCCGAACCGGGCGGCTGGTTGATCGCGTTCGGCGTGCACGCGCGGTTCGGGTTGCCGGGATCGCTGCTGGCCTGGTATCCGGAAGCCGGCTGTTGGGCCGTGCTGGCGGCGGGGTTCGTGGGCGAGTACCTGTTCCGGCGCTGGTACCTGCGCCGCATCCCGCATCCTTCGCTGCATCACTTCGTGACCCAGATGGCCAGGCGCTGGCCGGCCTTGCTGCACGACGAAGGTGGCGTGGCATGACCGAATCGTTTCGCGCCGAGCTGTTGATCGACGCATCGCACCCCGCGTTGCCCGGCCACTTTCCCGGCAATCCAATCGTGCCGGGCGTGGTGCTGCTGGAACGCGTGGCGGCGGCGATGAAATCCTGGCGGGGTACGACGGTCGCCGCGCTCGATGCAAAATTCCTGAATCCGCTGCGGCCCGGCGAGCCGGCCGAAATCGAATTGCATGACGGCGATGGCCGCGTGCGCTTCGCTGTCACGCTCGCCGGCGGTGCGGTGTTGGCGCGCGGCACGCTGGAGGTTTCCCCATGAGCGATCACTGGATCGACCGCCCGGAAGCCGGCAGCTGGTTCGCGATCTGGCTGATCCGCTTCGTGGCCATGCATTTCGGGCGCGGCTTCACGCGCCTGTTCCTGTATCCGATCACGCTGTATTTCTACCTGCGGCGCGGTCCGGAACGGCGCACCACGCGCGATTATTTCCGCAGGCTCAACGGCAAGCCCGGCACGCCGTGGCAAGTCATGCGCGTGATCCATGCCTATGCCACCACCATCCTCGATCGCGTGTTCCTGCTGGCCCGCGGCACCCGCGGCTATCAGGTGACGATGCTTGGCGCCGACGAGTTGCACGCGCGCCTCGATCGCGGCGAGGGCGTCATGCTGCTGGGCGCGCACATGGGCAGCTTCGACGTGCTGCGCGTGCTGGCCACGCGCAAGCCGCAGTATCCATTGAAGCTGGTGATGGACAAGAGCAAGACCCCGGCGCTGACCGAGCTGCTCGAAGCGCTGGCGCCCGATCTCGCCCACAACATCATCGACACTGCGCGCGGCGGCATGGACATCGTGCTGGCGATGTCCGAAGCGGTGCGCGGCGGCGGCATGGTCACCCTGCTCGGCGACCGTGGCCGCCCGCACGAATTGATGCGCGAGGTGCCGTTCCTCGGCACGCCCGCCCCGTTCCCGGCGAATCCGTGGCTGATCGCCGCCTTGCTGAAGGTGCCGGTGGTGTTGTGCCTCGGGTTGTATCGCGGCGGCAACCGCTACGATCTGGTGTTCGAGACCCTGGCCGACCGCGTCGAACTGCCGCGCGCCGATCGCAACCCGGCGCTCGACGCGTACATGGGCCATTACGCCGCGCGCCTTGAACATCACCTGCGCGAATCCCCGTACAACTGGTTCAATTTCTATGATTTCTGGTTACCGCAAAGCACGGCAGAGGCCGAGCACGATTTGCATGGCGGCATCGGGCAAGCGCGTGTCGCGTAGTTTTCCGGCACTGGGCTTGTTGCTGCTGGCGGGCGCCGCGGTGGCGGCACCGCCGACGCTGGCCGAATCGCTGCTGGCGCAGCTGGTCAGGACGCCGCCGGTGTCGACGCCGTTCGTGCAGGTGAGTTATCGCGGGGTGCTGGATCGTCCGCTGGTGGTGTCGGGCACGATGAAATGGCTGGGCGCCGACCACATGGAGCGTGACATCGACAAGCCCTTCACTGCCGTCGCGAAAATCGCTGACGGCGAAGTCTCGGTGCAACGCGGCAAGGGCGAAGTGCATCGCATGCCGTTGGCGCGGGCGCCGCAAGCCGGCGCGATGCTGGCCGGATTTCGTGCGCTGCTCGGCGGCGACGTCAAGGCGCTGCAACAGGATTTCCAGCTTGCGGCCGTGGGCAGCGACGCGCACTGGGTGGTGACGCTCACGCCACGCACGGATGAGCTCAAGCGGCAGCTGGTCTCGATCGTCATCGATGGCCGCGATGCCGAACCGCGTTGCCTGACCGTGAACGATGCCAACGGCGACACCAGCATCACCCTGGTGGGCGCGCTGGCCAAGGCAGGCCTGCGCAGTGATGCGCCGTTGCTGTCGGCGGTGGCGGCGCGTTGTCGCAATTCACAATGAGGAACGGTGCACGCATCGCGCTGTACCTGGTTTGGCTGGCGTTGATCGCTGCGGTGGGTTGGGGCGTCGCGCAACACCTGAAGGTCAGTTCCGACCTGCGCGATTTCGTGCCGCCGGCGAAGAGCGTCGACCAGAAGCTGTTGCTGGATGAGATCGGCAAGGGACCGGGATCACGCTTGTTGCTGCTGGCGATTTCCGGTGCGCCGCAGACGCGGCTGGCCGATTTGTCGCGCGGACTGGACGCCGCGCTCGCGCACGATCCCGATTTCACGCAAGTCGCCAACGGCAGTGCCGATCTCGCCAGCGTGGCGTCCGCGCTGCTGCCGTACCGATACCTGTTGTCGCCGACGCTGGATACGCACACCTTCGACGCCGCGTACCTGCGCGAACAATTGCAGCAGCGCATCGAAGACCTGAGCTCGCCGGCGGCATCCTTGCTTGAGCCGTGGCTCAAAAGCGATCCGACGCTGGAAACGCTGAAACTCGCGCAGCGCTGGGCGCCGCAGCACCAGCCGAAGCTGGTCGATGGCGTGTGGTTCTCGGATCGCGGCGAGGCCTTGCTGGTGGCGCAGACCAAGGCCGCCGGTTTCGATCCCGGTACGCAGGCGCGCGCCATCGCAGCGCTGCAAAAGCACTTCGCGGCCTTGCCCGGCGCCGCCGAGGCGCAACTCGTGATCAGCGGGCCGGGTTGGTTCGGCGTCGAGGCAAGCCAACACACGCGCGCCGAGGCCGATCGCTTCGGCGCCATCACCACGGTCGGATTCATCCTGATGCTGCTGCTGGCGTACCGCAGCGCGGTGCCGGTGCTGGTGACGGCGCTGCCCTTGCTGTCGGGCGCGGTGGTGGGCTTCGCGCTGCTGGCGTTGGTGTTCGGACACGCGCACGGCATCACCGTCGCCTTCGGCTTCACCCTGCTGGGCGTTGCGCAGGAATATCCGCTGCGCGTGTTCAGCCATCGCCGCGTCGGCGTCGACACCGCGATCTGTGTGCGTGAGCTGTGGCCCTTGCTCGCGACCGCGATCGTGTCGGTCGCGATTGCGTACCTTGCGTTCTTCGCCTCCGGCGTCGCCGGCCTGCAGCAGCTCGCGGTGTTCACGATCGGCGGGCTGGTGACGGCAGGCATCTGCACCCGCTGGTTGCTGCCGCTGATCGTGCCGGCAGCCAGGCGCGACATGGCGGCGACGCCGGGATTGGCGCGCGCATGGCATTTCCTCGCGCGGCTGCCGCGGCCGCGCTGGTTGCCGTGGCTGGTGGCGCTGGCGGGTCTCACGATCATCGTGTTGGCGCCGGGGCGCTTCTGGCAAAACGATCTGTCCGCGCTGACGCCGATCCCGCAGGCCGAACTGCAGCGCGATGCGCGCCTGCGTGCGGCGCTGGGCGCGCCGGACGTGCGCTACCTGCTGGTGCTGCGCGCCGCCGATGCGCAAGCCGTGCTGGCGCTTTCGGAAAAAATCGCGCCCGCCATGCAGGCACTGGTCGGCCGGCATGCGCTGGATGGATTCGAACTGCCATCGCGCTTTCTCCCGAGTGCCGCGACGCAGCGCGCGCGCCAGGCGAAACTGCCGGACCGCGCGACCCTCGAAGCGTCCCTGCAGCAGGCGATGGCGGGATTGCCGTTCCGCGCCGGCGTGTTCACGCCATTCGTGGATGCCGTCGAGGCTGCGCGCACCTTGCCGCCGCTGACCCCGGAAAAATTCGAGCAGTCGCCGCTGGGCGCGCGGCTCGCCGCAATGCTGATGGAGCAGGGCGGCGGCTGGGTCGGCCTGGGTACGTTGAGCGGCGTCAACGATCCGGCGGCGTTCGCGCAACTGTCACGCGACACGCACGGTGCGGTGCACTTGCTGGACCTCAAGGGCGCCACCGAATCGCTGATCGTCGCCTATCGGCATCGCATCCTGATCGCGCTCGGCATCGCCGCGCTGCTGTTGTGCGTGGCGGTGACGCTGGCCTTGCGCAGCCCGCGGCGTGCCTTGCACGTACTCGGGCCGATGACGCTGGCGACCTTGCTGGTGCTGGCGGTGCTGCGTGCGGCCGGGATTCCGCTGTCGCTGTTCCACCTCGTTTCGTTGACGCTGGCCGCCGGGCTCGGCTTGCACTATGCGTTGTTCTTCGAACGCCGCACCCATGATGAGCGCGAAGACTTGCGCACCCTGCACGCGACGCTGGTGTGCGTGGCCTCCGCGCTGCTGGTGTTCGGCGTGCTGGCCTTGTCCAGCGTGCCGGTGCTGCGCGCGATCGGCTTGACCGTCGCGCTGGGCGTCGGCTTCCATTTCACGCTGTCGGTGCTGATGGCGCCGGCTGCGCATTTGCGTGACGGACATTGACGCGGATGTTGCCGAAGGCCGACTGGGCGGATCTGATCCCACACAAGGGCGCGATGTGCCTGCTCGACGAGGTCGTCGATTGGGATGCCACGCGCCTGCACGCGCGCAGTGCCTCGCACCAGCGCAGCGACAATCCGCTGCGCGCGGACGGCGTGTTGCATGCGGTGAATCTGTGCGAATACGGCGCGCAGGCGATGGCGGTGCACGGCGCGCTGTGCGCCCGCGCAAGTGCTGGCGCGGCGCGCCCGGGCTACCTTGTGTCCTTGCGCGAAGTGCGCCTGCAGGTGGCGCGGATCGACGACCTGCCCGGGCGTTTGCAGGTACACGTCGAATGCCTGCTGGCGCTCGGCGACAGCCTGCAGTACGCGTTCCGCATCGAGCATCGCGGCAGCGTGCTGGCCGTGGGTCGCGCGGCGGTGCTGCAACGTCTGCAAGAGCGGCCGTAGGAGCGGCGGAAGCCGCGACCGCGCGCTACGCTTCCGTGTACGAGCGGCGGAAGCCGCGACCACGCGCTACGCTTCCGTGTACGAGCGGCGGCAGCCGCGACCGACGCGTCGCATTTGTGTAGGAGCGGCGGAAGCCGCGACCGCGCGCTACGCTTCTGTGTACGAGCGGCGGCAGCCGCGACCGGGTGCCGCTTTTGTGTAGGAGCGGCGGCAGCCGCGACCGGACGCAACGCAACGCTACGCCCGCCGGTAATACCACACCGCGATCACCAGCAGCAGCAAGGCGGGTATCAGGTTGACGACCAATGGCGGCGCGCCCAGCACGGTGCCGGTACTGATGATCGCGCGCTGGACGAAGTACCACGCGATCGCGACCAGCGCGCCAAGGAACAACCGCTTGCCGAGCCCGCCCGAACGCAGGGTGCCGAATCCGAATGGCAGCGCGCACAGCACCAGCAGCACGGCGTTGACGGGGTAGAACACGCGGGTCCAGTAGGCGGTGGTGTAGGACGTCGGGTTCTGCTTGTTGGCGCGCATGTAGTTGATGTTGCGCGACAGCTCGCGCAGCGAAAGGTATTCCGGATGCATCGCCGAAGCCTGCAACACTTCGGCGTCGAGATCGGTCTGCCAATTCACCTGCTTCTGCGTGATGCTGGTTGCCCCCTCCGGCGTCACGGTGGTGCTGCGTACATCCTCCAATTGCCACTGCTTGCCGTGCTGGCTCGCGAGCCGGGCCTGGCGGAAGGAGGTGAGTTCACCGTCGTCGTTGAAACCGAACACGCGCACGTCGGCGAGTTCGACTTCCGGCCGGCCATGCACGCGGCGCAGCAACGTGGCCTTGGCATTGATGATGGTGTTGCCATCGCGTTGCCACAGGCCGCCACCGGGCCCGACCCGCATGTGCCCGGCGGTGCGCTGCAGCTGGATGGCCTGCGCGCGCTGCTCGCCGGCCGGTGCGGCGGTTTCGCCGAGGATCACCACGCCCGCAGTCAGCAGCGCCACCAGGCCCACCACCGACAGACTGATGCGCAGCTTGGACATGCCCGCGGCGCGCAACGCGGTCAACTCGCCGCTCGCAGCCAGCCCACCGAGTCCGATCAGGCCGCCGATCACTGCCGCGAACACGAACCATTGGTAGGCGCGGCGCGGCACGGTCAGCAGGATGTAGGCGACGGCCTTGCCGAGCGAATAGCCGTGCTGGCCGATGGCGCCGATCTGTTGCGCGAACTCCATGAAGGTGTCGAGCCCGGTCAGGATCAGCCACGTCACCAGCAGTCCGCCGAGCACGCTGGCCGCGATCAGCAGATCGGCGCGCTTGATTCGCAAACCTTGCCAGAAGGCGTCGATCACGCGCTGGCCTCCGCCGGGCCACGCGGTTTGCGCGTCCGATATTGCCGGGCGAACACCCAGGCCGCGCCGATGAACACCGGCAGCAGCACCCACCACATGCCGACCGGTGCGGCCAGCTTGCCGGTGGCGATGAAGTTGCGCGCGAGCGTCATCAGGTTGGCGATCACGAGGTAGGCCAGCACCGCAATCAGGATGCGCCCGACCGGCGAGGTGCGCGGGCCCTGGCGCGACATCGGCAGTGCCAGCATCGCCAGTACCAGCGGGGCGAACGGAATCGCGATGCGCCATTGCAGTTCCGCGCGCGCGCCGGAGTCGTGGTCACCGGTGAGGGCCAACGTGCCGCGCCGGCTGTAGGGGTTGTCTTCGTCCTCGGCATCCGACTGCTGCGTCAGCGCGATGTCGTTGCGCTCGAACTGCATCAAGCGCCAGTTGTCCTTGCCCAGCCGGATGTCGAAGCGGTGGCCGTCGTACAGCGCGACGAAGCGGTTGTCGACGGTGCCCTCGTGGAACAACTCGCCGTGGTTGGCGGTGATCACGCTGATCGAGGTGACGCCGTGCTTGTCGGTGCGCTCGCTTTCGACGAACAGCTTGCCGAGCTTGGTGCCGTCCGCGCTGACGGTGTTGGCGAACAGCACGCCGCCGCGTCCGGGCAGGCTGGTGAAGCGGCCGGGTTCGAGTCCCGCCGCGATCACCGAACGATTGGCGGTGTCGATCTCGGCGTCCGAGGTGCGCGACGCCAGCGGCCCCAGCCACAAGGCCACCACTGCCACCACGATGCCGGTGCCGATCGCGAAGATCGCCGCCGGCTTCAACAGGCCGCGCGGGCCGAAGCCCGACGCCGACAGCACGTGCATTTCGCTGTCGCGATACATCCGCCCGAGCGCCAGCAGCACGCCGAGGAACATTGCCATCGGCAGCAGCGCCTGCAGCGTGTTCACAAGGTTCAGGCCCAGCACCGTGAACATCACCGAGCCGGGCAGGCGTCCGCTCGCCACCTGGTTGACGACCGATGCAAACGTGGTGCCGGTGAAAATCACCAGCAGCACCACCACCGCGGCCAGCGTGCTGGTGAGGAATTCACGCAGGATGTAGCGGTCGAGGATGGAAAATCGCGGCATCGGCTAAACTGGAGCGCTTTGCGAAGCGCCAGTGTAGCGGCGCGCCGCTGCCATCCACGCCGGTCAAGGAGTTGCAACGATGCTCGAATTCAGCCTGAGTTCCGCCGCCGCCGACACTGCCGATACGCCATGCGTGGTGGCCGGTGTGTTCGATGGTGCCCCCGCCGTCGCGGCTGCGGCGCTCGACCACGCCAGCGGCGGCGCCTTGACGCGCTTGCGCGAATCCGGCGATTTCAGCGGCAAGCCGGGCGCCACCCTGATCCTGCACGGCGTCACCGGCGTCAAGTCGCCACGCGTGTTGCTGGTGGGCTTGGGGCGCAAGGAAGATTTCGATGGTCGCGCGTACGCGCGCGCCTGTGCCGACGCGGGGTCGGCGCTGAAGGGCCTGCCGATCGAGCGCGCCACCTTGTGGCTGCCCGAGGTGCAAGCCGGCGGGCACGATGCCAACT
>DASSRT010000147.1:0-5775 GCA_035701705.1 Rhodanobacteraceae bacterium | reverse complement strand
CGTCACGTTGTCCTTGGACAGGGTCAGTGCACCCGCTTCGTAGTTGGGGTCGGCGGGATTCAACAGCGCCCCGGTCACGGGGTTGATGGTGGCACCGGTGCCACCGATGACGCCGCCGGTACCGATCACGAGGCCCGGCGGTGGATTTTCCGGTGGTGGCGGAAGCAATGGAGAGCCGACGGGAATGGCCGCGGGCTGCATGACCATGGGCGAGGCAAACATCATGGACACGGCCGCACCGGCACTTCCACGGGGCAGCGCAGCATCCTCGACAGCATCGGCAACGAGGACCGGCTTGCGTGGTTGCGGTGTAGCCCGCGCAGCTGACGCCATCTCGGTGTGATCGTCTGCCTTATCATCCGGCTCTTTCGCTGTGGAAGCTGGTGATGCATCGGCATGCGCGTGGGGCTTGCCCGTGGCTACGACAGCGGCGGGAACGACTGTCATCCGTGCCTTGTCACCCACGGTTGCTTGGTGCGGAGCGGCTGCAACTGTCGCATGCGCGTCAGGCCGGGGTTCCTCGCGTTGCGCCGCGGGCGGGGTGACCGCTTGCCGGCGATGCTTCAATACGGCGTCAATCTGGGCATCGGTAGCCAGGTGCGGCGAAAGAATGCCGTCCGCCGCCGTGGCCGCGCATACCACCGCAGGACCGCATAGCATCGCCATGACGATGGCGCCGGCGAACGCCAAAGACAACCGGCGTCGTGTGCCGCCGCGACGAACGCGGCACGAGTGGGCAAGTTCGGAGGCAACCGTCCAGACACCCTTTGCACAATTCCAGACGACGCAATAAGTCGTGTTCATCGTGGCACCCCCCATAAATCAATCCGTGAAAACGCCCGGTGATGCTTCTGCCCAAGCAAAAACCGGTCTTGGCTGCCTGCATCGGCAATCTGCCACAAAAAAAAAGATCCGGGCAACTGGCACTAATTACAGGATCGAAAATCCGCACTGCCACATCGGTTGCGGCATCCCGCTTGCGACGCTTGCCTGCCGACATCCGCCCCGATTGCTTGCGGGCAGGCCGCGCGCACCGCTAAGGTCGCGCGGGGCTGGCGTGGGGTCGGCCGAGCCGAGGGCCGACAATGCACGCAAGCGACGACACCGCTTATCCGCTGCCGCAAGGCGGCTCGTTCATGGGGCATCCACGCATGCTGTGGATGCTGGTCCTGGTCACGATCGGGCTGAACTTCGCGTTCTATGGCTTCCGCGCGTTCCTCGCGCCGTACGCCGCCGAAACCTTTTTCGCCAACCTGCCCAGCGCGCAGGCGCTGAAGCAAGCCAACTTCCTGTTCGCGGGCTTTGGCGGACTCACCTACGCCACCGCAATTCTTGGCGGCTGGGTGGCCGACAACGTGCTGGGTGAAGTTCGCGCGCTGCGCTTGTCACTGTGGCTGGCGATCATCGGCCTGGCCGGCATGGCGGCACCGAGTCGGGAACTCTTCACGCTGTCGCTGGCCTTCTTCGTGCTGGCGGCGGGCCTCGGCATTCCCTTGACGGTACTGATCGGACGCAACTACGCCAAGAACGATCCCAAGCGCGACGCCGGCTACACGTTGTTCTACATGGCCATCAACTTCGGTGCGTTCGTTGCGCCGTTTGCATGCTCCACCTGGATCGGCGCGCACTACGGGTACCGCTGGGGTTTCGTCGCCGCGGCCGTCGGGATGCTATTCGCGGCGGCGGTATTCGAATGGAAACACCGCGGCGTGCCGGGCGCCGATGAAAAGGTGCGTTTCAAACGCCCATGGTCGACGCCGGTCGTGCTGCTGGTGACGCTGGCGCTGGTGTTTCCGTGCGCGTGGTTGTTGGCGCATCCGCACGCGATGGACATCTTCGTGTACTTCCTGATGCTGGTGCTGGTGGTCTACTTCATCGTCAGCAGCCTGCGCCGGCGGGATCGCGTGCAGGGCCAACGCTATATCGCGTTGCTGTTGCTGTTCATCGCGATGGTGTTGTTCTGGGCACTCAGCCTGCTCTCGGCCAGCGCGCTCAATTTCTTCGCGCGCGACTACGTGGCGCCGCTGTGGAGCGGGCAGATCCTCGGCATCAAGTGGGATTACATCCTGTTCCAGTCGGTGAATCCGCTGTACATCCTGATCCTCGCGCCATTCATGGCGCTGTTGTGGCCGTGGCTGGACAAGCGCGGCATCAATCCTTCGACGCCGCGCAAGTTCGGCATCGGCCTGCTGCTGGTGGCGTTGGGCTACGGTGCGCTGCTGTACGCCGTCGAGTACCTGCAGCTGCCCGGCGGCAAGGTCGCGGCGTGGACCCTGCTGCTGTGCTATCTCGGCTCGACCGTCGGCGAACTCGCGCTGTCGCCGATCGGCTACGGCGTCGTCGGCAAGCTGGCCGCGCACGACGAGGCGTCAATCGCGATGGGCGGCTGGTTTTACGGTGTGTCGGTGTCCTACATACTTGCCGGACAAATCGCCGCCTTCACCACCAGCGGCGGCATCGAGGCCTATGCACACGTGTTCGAATGGCTGCTGGTCGGCGGCGTGGCGCTGGCCGTGGTCTACCTGCTGGCGGCGCCGTGGATCGTCAAGTTGATGCACGGGGTGACGTGACGGCCGTGTAGCCCGACACTCGAAGCCGCGGTCAGCCCGCCGCCATCAACTTGTCGAGGACGCACCCGAGCCAGCGCCGTTCTTCGTCACTCAAGCGAGCGAGGAATTCACGTTCCTGCCGGCGCGCCAGCGGCGCCACCGCGTCGTGGATGCGCCAACCCGCCGCCGACAATCGCAGCACCGAGCGCCGCTTGTCGCCTTGATGGGTGCGACGCAGGACACGGCCGTTCGCCACCAGTCGCGCCAGCGCGCGGCTGATCGCCACCTTGTCCATCGCCGTCAGGCGCGCCACCGCGCGTGCGGACAAGCCCTCGCCGTCGAAGCGCGCCAGCACCGCCATCACCCGCCATTCGGTGGTACCAAGGTCGAAGCGCTCGCGGTACTCGCGCGCGATCGCCTCGCTGACCGTGTTGGACACGATCGAAAGCTGGTAGGGCACGAATTTTTCCAGTTCGATGGGAGCGCGATCGGTCATTCCAGGTACCGCTTGCAAATGGTTTCAATTGAAACTATTGTAGAAGGATCAGGCCCGAAGCGAAAGGTGTCAACATGAACGCACAACCCAACACCGGCATGCACCCGACCACGTTCGCCAACCCGATGGGTGTCGATGGTTTCGAATTCGTGGAGTTTGCGTCGCCCGATCCGCAGGCGCTGCACGCGCTGTTCAAGCGGCTCGGCTTCAGCGCCGTCGCCAGGCACAAGTCGAAGCCGATCACCCTGTACCGCCAAGGCGCCTGCAACCTGTTGGTGAACGAGCAACCGGATTCGTTCGCATCAAAGTTCGCCGCCAAGCACGGCCCGTCGGCCTGCGGCTTCGCGATCCGTTTCTCGCGGCCGGCCGCCGACGTGCTCAAGGCCACGGTTGCCAACGGCGCCATCGAAATGCATTCGGACAGCAAAGCCATCGACGCACCGACGATCGAAGGCATTGGCGGCTGCATGCTGTACCTCGTCGACAAATATGGCGACAAGGGCAGCGTGTTCGACGACTACGAGTGGCTGGTGCCTGAGGCTGATCGCAACCCGAAGGGTTTTGGCCTCACCTTCATCGACCACCTCACCCACAACCTGTACTTCGGCGAGATGGCGAAGTGGGCCGGTTACTACGAGAAGCTCTTCAACTTCCGCGAAATCCGCTACTTCGACATCAAGGGCGCCAAGACCGGTCTCGTGTCCAAGGCCATGACCGCGCCGGACGGCATGGTACGGATTCCGCTCAACGAGTCGAACGACCCGAAATCGCAGATCAACGAATACCTCGACGAGTACCACGGCGAAGGCATCCAGCACATCGCGCTGTTCACCGACAACATCTACGACACCGTGGAAGCAATGCGCGGCGCCGGCGTCGAGTTCCTCGACACGCCCGACACCTACTTCGACGTGATCGACGTGCGCGTGCCGAACCACGGCGAGGACGTGCCGCGGCTGGCCAAGAACAAGATCCTGATCGACGCCGACATGGAAACAAAGAAGAAACTGCTGCTGCAGATCTTCACCCAGAACTGCATCGGCCCGATCTTCTTCGAGATCATCCAGCGCAAGGGCAACGAAGGCTTCGGCGAAGGCAACTTCCAGGCCCTGTTCGAATCCATCGAGCGCGACCAGATGAAGCGCGGCGTGCTGTAGCTTTGAGCCCCTCTCCCACCGGGAGAGGGGTTGGGGTGAGGGTTCGTCGTGCCTAACCAAGTCAATCCACCACTGCCACACAAGACGCGCGAACACGCAAGGGTATTGCGCACGAACGCAACTGACGCGGAGCGCAAGCTTTGGTACTACCTGAGGGCCGGACGGCTGCAGGGCCTGAAGTTTCGACGGCAACACCCATTTCCACCTTACATCGTCGATTTTTATTGCGCCGAAGCGCAACTGATCGTCGAACTGGATGGTTCGCAACACTCGGAAACAGCGGACGCAACACGCACGCATATTCTGGAACGAGGCGGCATGCGCGTATTGCGCTTTTGGGATAACGACGTGCTTGACCGGACAGAGGATGTCTTGAACGCAATCCTGCGCATCGCAGCCGCACGAACCCTCACCCCAACCCCTCTCCCGACGGGAGAGGGGCCTCAAGAGCCAACGGCATGAACCAGAGATACCTCACCGGTTTCGACAACGAACACGCCAGCGAAGCGTTGGCCGGCGCCCTGCCGATCGGCCAGAACTCACCGCAGCGGCCACCTTATGGCCTGTATGCCGAGCAGTTGTCCGGCACGGCTTTCACCGCGCCGCGCCACGCCAATCGGCGCAGCTGGTTGTACCGGATCCGCCCCGGCGCCACGCATGGCCGTTTCGAGGCCCACGCGCACCCGCGCTTCCACAATCATTTCGACACCGGCGCGACTTCGCCTGAGCGTTACCGCTGGAGTCCGTTCCCGCTGCCCTCGGCACCCACCGACTTCATCGACGGCCTGTTCACGCTCGCCGGCAACGGCTCGGCGGCCAGCCAGTCGGGTATCGGCATCCACCAGTACGCCTGCAACCAGCCGATGACCGGGTGCTATTTCTACGACGCCGACGGCGAGCTTGTCGTGGTGCCGCAGCAGGGCCGGCTGCGCATCGCGACCGAGTTCGGCGTGCTCGACATCGAGCCACAACAGATCGCCCTGATCCCGCGCGGCGTGCGTTTCACGGCCGCACCGCTCGATGGCAGCGCACGCGGCTGGCTGTGCGAAAACTTCGGCGCGCACCTGCGGCTGCCGGAGCTGGGGCCGATCGGTACCAACGGCAACGCCAACGCGCGCGATTTCGAGGCGCCGGTCGCGGCCTACGAGGACCTCGAAGGCGAGTTCGAACTGCTCGCCAAGTTCCAGGGCAATCTCTGGCGCGCGCCGATCGGACACTCGCCGCTGGACGTGGTGGCCTGGCACGGCAGCAACGTGCCGTATCGCTACGACCTGCGCCGTTTCAACACCATCGGCTCGATCTCCTACGACCACCCCGACCCGTCGATCTTCACGGTGCTGACCTCGCCATCGGACACCCCCGGCACCGCCAACATGGATCTCGCGATCTTCCCGCCGCGCTGGCTGGTGGCCGAACACACCTTCCGCCCGCCGTGGTTCCACCGCAACATCGCATCCGAGTTCATGGGCCTGATCCACGGCGAATACGACGCCAAGGACGCCAGCGCCGACGGCGGTTTCGTGCCGGGCGGCTCGTCCCTGCACAACTGCATGAGCGGGCACGGCCCGGATGC
>DASSRT010000146.1:0-5860 GCA_035701705.1 Rhodanobacteraceae bacterium | reverse complement strand
GATCTACGTTACCGGCGTCGGCGCGCAGACAATCGGCGATATCGGCTTGCCGCCGGCGTACTTCTATGCGATCGACTACAGCGGCAACCTGCTGCCATTGACGAGCATCAACGGTGCGCCCACAGGTGTGAACGTGCCGGGCGCGATTCTGCAGAGCAAGTCACAGGGCGTGAACGGCCACAGCGACCAGTACATCGACATCAGCGTGGTCACCGCGATCTATCAGGCCTATGGCATAGTACCGACTGGGCTGCTGCTGCCGCCGGATCAATCGGCGTGTGCGCCGGATCAGCCGCCTTCTGAACTGTGTCCGGAGAACAACTGAGATGGCCACGGCTACCCCGAATCGACGATCCATCCGCCGCGTGCATCGGCGCGCGGCGGTATTTCGCCTGGGCATTCTGGGTAGCGTGTTGGCCACGCTGGCGCTGGCGGCATCCGCCCAGCAGGTGGCGCCACGCCTGACCGGTTCCATGGTGGTTGCGAACCTCGACAAGGTCGAGCAGGCGGTGAAGGCGCGCGCGGACACCGCGCATGATGCCCAACTGCAGGCACTGACCGGGCAACTGCAGCGCCTGCGCGACGGGCTCGGCCAGGCGCTGGGTGACGATGCGGGCGATCCGCTCGAAACCGTCAGCAAGAGCACTCGCGCTACCGCCGTGCGTGCCGACGCCGCGGCCAAGCGCGTGCAGGCGTGGCTGGATGCATCGGCCGAAGGTTGCACGCGTGCCGACACCGACGCGATGCTTGCGGCCGTCACCGCGACCTTGAACCAGCTCGCGGCCGACGATTCGGACCAGAAAGCCGCGCTGCCGGTCATCGACGGCGTGGAAACCCTGGACAAGCGCCAACTGTTTGTCCTGCATCAGGGCGGTGAGGCCACGCCGAAGTTCGTGTTGACCGGCGCCAATCTGGTGGATACGCAGTGCGACAACCCCGAAGTGGTCGTGCTGACGGCAGACGGCAAGCCGGCCGCGGCGCAACCCAAGCTGGTCGCGGCGCAGCCGGGTCAAGTGGAAATGGCGTGGCCGGGTGCGAACACGCTGGCGCCCGGCAGCTACGTGCTGAAGCTGACCGCCCAGCGCAAGGCCTTCCTGGTGGGCTGCACGTCCGAGCCGCCGGCGATCGCGGTGCTGCAGGTAGCGCCGCAGCTGCATTTCACGGTCAGCTACGCACTCAGCGCGACGTGCAACGGCGGCACGGCGCCGATGGTGCTGGGCTCGGGCACGCTGCCGGTGATGACGGCCGGCAACCACACGGACGCCAAGACCATCGATGTGTCGGCCTGCGCGGATCCGTCCACCTTCACGGTGGCCGCGTCGGTACGTGCGCCCGACGGCAGCGAGACCAAGTTCGGGCCGTTCACGCAGGGCGCGGCGGCGATGATCACGGCGGGGCTGGGCAACGGCCTCACGATCAGCTGGGACCCTTCCCTGCACCAGTTGTTCGTCGGCTCCGGGACACGTACCTGCAAGGGCGTGTACTGACGATCCCCGCCTTGCCGGGGTGTGCCGGCTTTACTCGCTGGGTGCGCCCGAGATCACCTGCAATTCGCTGACGCCGCTCGGGGCGAGGTCCTGCATCAGGGCGTCAAAGGTCATGCCCACCAGGCGCTGCGCGCGCCGCAGCAGCAGCGGCACCGGGCTGGAGGGTTCGGCCCGCGCGTAGTAATCGCAGATTTCGTCGATCCGGCGCACCACGTCCTGCGGTCCGTTGATGCGGCCGTTGCCGGCGACCGCAGTGCCGGCATTGCCGGATGCAACTTCGGCTTCCGAATCGCCGTCCACCGCGAGTTCCGGATGGCGCTTGGCCATTTGCGGTTCGAGGAATTTCTTCAGCGCCTGCAAATCCGTGATCAGCGGCTTCAGCTCCGGCCCGGCGGTGCCGATCTGGTCGCTGAAGAGCTTGTCGATCGCGCGCACATGCTCCAGCGAAGTGTTGATGGCCTCGATGGTGGCCGCGAGTTCTTCTTCGGCGCAATCCATGCAGCAGGCTTCGATTTCCGTCAACGAGGCGGCCGTCGACGGGGAACCCTCCTCGCTGCTTTCCGCCGGTGCCGACAGCTTCAGCTCGCCCGTGGCGATGCGCAGGTCGCGCAGGTTGTAGCGGCCAAGGCGCGGCGATTGCACGAACGGGGTGGAGTGCAGGTAACCGAGTGCGCCCTTGATGTCGGCGATTGGCGCCACCGCGTTGACGCGCGCGGTGGGATCGTTGTCGTCCTCCGCATCGAGTTGCGGATACACGCCGTCCCAATACGTTTCCAGCAGGCCCTGGATCAGACCCATGCCCGCGCACCAGCCGGGCATGCCGCGTGTGCGCAACCACGCCACGGACAGCGGCACCGCCACCCGCAGGTCCTTGGATCGGCGCAACAGCGCCAGCGACATGTCGATGACCGAGCTCCAGTCCGGTTCTTCGGCAGCCTTGACCTCGTCGCCCATCACCTTTTCGGCCTTGGCCGCGGCCGCGCGTTCCAGCGCCATGAATTCGGCGTCGTACTCGAGATCGGGGCCGGTCGGCGAGTCGCCGTCGATCGGAGCGAGCAGGGCGTCGAGCGCAAAATCGGTCATGGCAAATCCCCTCGTTGGACTGGCCACGCATGGTAGCGCGTGGCGGCGGCGGGCGCCTGTGCCCGCAGGCCTGCGGACCCGCCGCTATGATCATGCGGGCCCGCCGCGGAGGACAGCGTCCCATGATCATGCGCATCTGGCGTGGCATCACTTCGAAGGACCGGGCCGATGCCTACCTCGAACACCTCCAGCAGACCGCGTTGCCGGCCTTGCAGAACTATGCGGGCCAGCGGGGCGCCTGGGTGCTGCGCCGCGTCCAGGGCGAGCAGTGCGAATTCCAGGTGCTGACGCTGTGGGAATCGCGGAAGGCGCTGCATGCTTACGCGGGCAAGCAACCCGAGCGCGCGGTGTACTACGACGAAGACGACAAGTACCTGCTCGACATGGAGCCGCTGGTGCGGCTGTTCGAGGTCGCCGATACCATCGTTCCCACCCATTGATGCTTGCAATGGCGAGCCGGGAATCACGCATGCCAGCCACGCCTGCCGCACATCCGGAAGTCGAATCCTTCCATCACGCCGACACCGGCACCTGGACCCACGTCGTGCATGACGGCAGCACGGCGGCCATCATCGACCCGGTGCTCGATTACGATGCGGCCGCGGCGCGTACGGCGGCGACCAGCGCCGCAGGCGTGCTGGCGTTCGTGCGCGACCACGGCTTGCGGGTGGCATGGATCCTCGAAACCCACGCCCACGCCGATCACCTGAGTGCGGCGGGATACCTCCATGATGCGCTGGATGCGCCGATCGCGATCGGCCGCGGCATCCTGTCGGTGCAGGCGCACTTCAAGCAGTTGTACGGTCTCGGTGACGACTTCATTGTCGACGGCAGCCAGTTCGATCGACTGCTGGATGACGGTGATGCGCTGGCGGTCGGCTCGTTCAGCGTGCGTGCGCTGGCCACGCCCGGCCACACCCGTGACGGCCTCACCTATGTCGCCGGCGCCGCCGCCTTCATCGGCGACACCTTGTTCGCACCCGACCTCGGCACCGCCCGTTGCGACTTCCCGGGCGGCGACGCGGTGGAACTGTATGCCTCGATCCGGCGCATCCTCGCGCTGCCCGCAGGCACGCGCTTGTTCCTGTGCCATGACTACCCGCCGCCGACGCGCACGCCGTGGCGCGAAACGACCATCGCCTGCGAAGCGCAGGAGAACGTGCACATCGGTGGCGGTGTCGACGAGGCTGACTTCGTCGCCCGCCGGCGCGCACGCGACGCGACCCTCGCGGTACCGCGGCTGCTGCTGCCGGCGCTGCAGGTCAACATCCGCGGCGGACGCCTGCCGCCGCCCGCTGCCGACGGCCATCGTTACCTGTGCTTGCCGCTGGATCGCATCGGTTGAACGCGCGGCGCCGCGGCGCTACTGCAAGTGCATGAACAGCGTCACGATGTAGGCGCCCAGCCCGATCACGGCCACGGGCGCCTGGAGCTTGTGGTACCACTCGCGCTGCGTCCATGCGGCGATCAAGGCGGGCACCACGAATGCCAGTTGGAAAGCGGTATCCGTGGGTTCTGGCCACTTGCCGATCAGGACGCGCACCTTCACGAGGCTGATGAGGATCAGCAGCACCAGCAGCGTGAAGAACCAGCGGTGGTGTGCGTAGTAATGCTCCCGCAGGTCCAGGCCGCGCTCAACGTCTATGTCGGGCAGCACCAGCCCCGCCATCAGGTACAGCGGCACGACTTGCAGCAACACCAGACTGAAATCCAGGAAGGTCCAGCGCGCCGCGGGACGTTGGCTGAGACCGAACATCGCCCACCACACCTGCACGCAGAGCACCAGCACCAGCGCCGCCCACACCAGCGCCGGCCAATACGCGCGCACCCGCGAGCGCGCCAGCATCAGGCCGCGGAAACCCTGCAGCACCTGCGTCACGGCAAGGCCGAGGATGATCGAGATCAGGACCGACAGATAGCTGAAGGCGTCCATGGGTGCCCGGCGTCGAAAGCAGCGCGCAGGATACGCGATCAGGGGTGCGGACGTGACCGTTGCGGGCCGGACCGAACACCGACGGACTCCAAAACAGGTGCTTCGATGATCGGGGTTCGCCAAGCGTACCCGCGCCCGCCGCTGCGCTGTGCGAGCAGCGTTTGTCGGCTTACCGTGTTCGGCGCGCCAGCTTGACGACGTAGGCAATGTAAGCCGCGGTGGCTGCCAGCGGCAACGCGTACCACCCGTAGGCGCCCGCGCCCGCGCCGCCGACTTGCAATCCGATCACGATGATCGCGCTCGCCACGCACAGCCCGGGTAACACGAAGAGCGCGAGGTCGAGGATGCGCCGCTGCCGTTTGCCAAGCGATGTGCCGCTGACCAGTCCGCCGCCGCTGAAGGCCACGAGCATGAACAACAGATACGCAAGCAGCAACTGGCCGATGGTGCCCAGTACCGTCCACGCCAGTGACATGCCGGATCTCCGTGCTGGGTGCATGCGCCGTAAACCGGTGGTGCGGACGTCTGCTTGCGTGCCGCATTCGCAGTCCGGGTGGCTGCGGTGCGCGCGCACGATCCATGCCGCATATGTGCGGCCCGGTCGCCGTTGCGCTACGCGGCGTGGCTTATCCGCACTTGCTGTATCCGCAGTTGAGACAGGTCTGGCAGCCGTCCAGCAGCACCAGCGCCTGGGTGTTGCACTTGCCGCACATGGCGGCGCCGGGCGGGAAGGAGCCGGCGGAATCGGAAGAGCCTTCGGTGGCGGATGAGTCACTGGATCCCGGCGTGCGCCGGGATGACGAGGATGCTTGCGCTGCGTAGGTTTCGGCGTCCTCACCAACCATCGCACCGCCCATTTCGCCGGCGACGCTTACGTCAGAGTTTTTTTTTGAGCCCTTGCGCTCGTAGGCGGCGCGCTTTTCCGCGATCAGCTGCTTCTGCGCGTCGGACAGTTCGGCGCCCTTCAGCAGGCCGATCATGGTCAGGTGCGTCTCGATAATGTTGCCGAGTTCGGCCACGATCGAGGGCATGTACACGCCGCCGGCCTTGAAGTAGCCGCCGCGCGGGTCGAACACGGCTTTCAATTCTTCCACCAGGAAGGTGACGTCGCCGCCCTTCCTGAACACCGCGGACATGATGCGGGTGAGCGCCACGATCCACTGGAAGTGGTCCATGTTCTTCGAGTTGATGAAGATCTCGAAGGGGCGGCGCATCTCGAATTCGGTGCCGGCGTTCAGCACGATGTCGTTGATGGTGACGTACAGCGCGTGCTCGAACAGCGGCGATTTGATCTTGTAGGTGGCCCCGATCAGGATTTCCGGACGCTCGAGCTTCTCGTGCATCTGGATGACCTTGA
>DASSRT010000145.1:0-3524 GCA_035701705.1 Rhodanobacteraceae bacterium | reverse complement strand
TTCCCCCTTCGGCACGAAGGGGGATCGAGGGGGATGCGGCTTCGGGTTGTCTTCCCCCTTCGGCACGAAGGGGGATCGAGGGGGATGGCTTTCGTCTCGTGCGACGGCATCCCCCCGCCGCTTCGCGGCGACCCCCTTCCTGCGGAAGAGGGTGATCGTTGGGCTCGGGTTCGGGCCGGCTTCCTGCGGAAGGGGGTGATCGAAGCGCCGCCGCCCGGCTTGTCTTCCCCCTTCGGCACGAAGTTGGCTTGTCTTCCCCCTTCGGAACGAAGTTGGCTTGTCTTCCCCCTTCGGAACGAAGGGGGATCGAGGGGGATGGCTTTCGCTACGGCGAGGGCGTTGGTGGTGATGGCGGCGGCGCAGCTGGTGGCGGTGGTGCAGGCGGTGCGAGTGGCGCAGGTGGTGCCAGCGGCGCCATGGGGGGCATCGGCGGTGGTGGTGGCGGAAGCATCATGCCGCGCGGCGGGGTCTTGAGCGCGAGCGTGACGGTCTTGCCATGGCGGCGCACTTCGACGGTCAAGTGCCTGGCGCCGGATGCGTCGCGGAACGCGCGCATCACGTCCTGGGGTTGCGCCACGGCGTGGTCGCCGATGCGCGTGATCACGTCGCCGGGCTGGAGTTCGGGATAGCGTTCGGCGTCGCGCGACAGCACCAAGGAACCGGTATCGGTGCCGAAGTAGCGGCCAAGGTCGGGGTTCAACGGTGCGAGGTTCAGTCCCCACAAGGTGATTTTCCATCCGCCGTCGCCATGGAGCACGTAAACGTCGCGCAGGCGCCGGGCAACGTTCGCACGGGCCTCTGCACTGTCACGCATGGCCTCGGCGATGCCTTGCTGGATTTTTGCCGTGTAGGCGGAGGAACTCGCGCGTGTCGCTTCGCGTGCGGCGCGTTCCGCAGCGCGTACCGTTGCCCGCCAGCTGTCGGCCGAAAGCCGCTCGGGGGTGGCCTCAAGTTTCAGGGTCTTGCCCTTGCGCAGGACGGTCAGCTCGACGGGCTCGCCAACCTGAAGATCCTCAAGGTCGGCAACGTGGTCGTTGCCATGGAATGTCATGGAGCGCGCGGTGATTCCGGTGATGACGTCGCCGACCTGCACGCCGGCGCGTTCGGCCGGGCTGCCGGGACTGACCGCGACGACCGTGGTGCGGCCGTGTTCATCGCGTGTGGCAATGCCGAGCAGCGCGCGCCGGCTGTCGGCGAGGTAGCGCAGCGCCGTGGCGTTGGCATCGTTGCCGACCTTGGCCGAGAGTGCCGCCATCTTCTGCGCAAGCGCATTCATCTGCGTTTGCAGGGCGGTCATTTGCTGCTCGATCGCGCCGCTGGAGGTGTCCGGCGCGGCGACTGGCGTGGCGGCGATACTCGCCAGCGGCAGCAACAGGGTGAACGCAAGCAGTCGTTTCATGGGATGCCTCGGTGAGTCACATGATCGTGGTTTCGGAATCCGTGCGCGTTTGCTGCGCGACGGCGTAGGGCTGCAGGTGCAGCAGGCCGAGCCGCTGCAGCAAGGTGATGCGTTGCTGCCAAAGCTCGGCGGACGTTGCGGGATCGCGCGTGGCGCTCAACTGCAGGTCCACCATCGCGATGCGATCCTGCAGGTGCGTCGCTGCCGCCAGTCCGCGCCCGTCCAGCGGCTGGCCGTCGCGGTCGAGTTTCGCGACCCACGCCTGCCACTGGCGTGAACTTGCCTGCAGCGAAGCAAGCTCGGCGGTGACCTTGGCGGGCGCGGGTGCAGCCTGTTGCGCGACGGCCGCAGGTTTCCGGGTTGCAACCTGCGCGCCGGGGTGCTGCAAGACCAAAGCCACGGCGATGCCGGCGGCCAGCGCGGCGGGCAATGCAATGCGCAAGCCCGTTCGCGTGTGCCGGCGACGCCGGATGCGCGCAGCGAGACGCATGAATCCATCGTCCGGTGGCGTGGCCTGCGGCAATGCGCGCAAGGCCGCTGCGAGCGAGCTTTCGTCATTCATGCGGTGGTGGTCGAGCCGATCGTGCATGGCGTGTCCTCCGCGGTTGCGGACAGCAGTTCGCGCAAACGCCGCGTGGCGCGTGCGAGTTGCGATTTGGAGAAGCTCACCGAGCGACCGAACTGCTCGGCGATTTCCACGTGCGTGAAACCTTCGACGTGATACAGCCACAACACGGCGCGCGCGGCGTCCGGCAAGCGGTTGAGCGCGCGGTCGAGGGTGGCGGCGTCGGCCAGCGTCCATGGCGCGGGCGCGAGCTCGTCGGCATGGACGTCGTCGAAGACCTCGATGATGTGCAGGCGATCGTGACGCAATTGCATCAGCGCCGCGTTCACCACCAGTTTGCGCAGCCATGCCGCGAACGGCGCGTCGCCGCGGTATTGGCGTGCGCGTTCAAAGGCATTGAGCATCGCATCCTGCAGCACTTCCTGCGCAACGTCGCGGCGGCCGGTGAGGCGCAGCGCGAGCGTCCACGTTGCACGTTCGAAGCGCCGGTAGACCGCTTCGAATGCGGCCAGATCGCCGCGTTGCAGGCGCGCGATGAGCTCCGGTTCAACGTGCTGCTGGAAGGTCGATGGCGTATCCACATGACAAGGATGCACCAACCGGCGAAATGGTCGCACCTCGCTGCGTTTGCGCGTTCAGGCTCGTGGAAAGCCGGCCGGCTTGTCTTCCCCCTTCGCTTGCGAAGGGGGATTGAGGGGGACGGCTCTTGAGTAGGCGACGGCATCCCCCCGCCGCTTCGCGGCGACCCCCTTCCTGCGGAAGAGGGTAATCGAAGCGTCGGGCTTCGACTTGTCATCCCCCTTCGGCACGAAGGGGGATTGAGACGGATGGCTTTGATCTGTGCGCGGGTGTCCGCAGGGTGTCCGCGGACACCTTCCGCACTCGTCGTTCATTTACAACACGTTGAACCGAAACGAAAAAATCAGGCCGTTCGGTTGGCATTGCACTTGCTCTTGTATGGGCAGGGCCACCATCGCGTGGCAACAGCGAAAAACCATCCATGAGCATCCGCGATACCTCCGCCACCGACCGCATCATCGAGAAGCGCGTCAACAAGAAGAAGCTTGCGATCTTCGCCGGCATCGGCGTCGTCGTGCTGGCGCTGCTGGTGTGGTTGGTGCCGGGGGCAATCCGCTTGCTGGGTGCCGGCTCGTCGGTGAGCGCCTCGCGCTTGCAGTTCGCGACGGTCGAACGCGGCGAGTTCGTGCGCGACATCGCCGCCGACGGGCGCGTGGTCGCGGCGGTCAGTCCCACCCTCTACGCCCGCGCGGGCGGGGCCGTGGTGCTGAAGGTGCATGCTGGCGACAAGGTGAGCGACGGCCAGGTGCTCGCGGTCATTTCCAGTCCCGAGCTGACCAACAAGCTGGCGCAGGAACAGAACCACGAGGACGCGATGGAAGTCGCGTACCAGCAGGCCAAGATCGACGCCAACCAGCAGCGTTCGAAATTGCAGGAGACCTTCGAGAACGCCAAGATCGACGAGCAAAGCGCCGCGCGCGACCTGAAGCGTTATCAGGAAGCCTTCACGCAGGGCGCGGTGTCGCAGCTCGATGTTGACCG
>DASSRT010000144.1:0-2184 GCA_035701705.1 Rhodanobacteraceae bacterium | reverse complement strand
GGGCCTGTTCCTCGATCACCGCTTCGTGCGCGCACGACTGCGCGAACTTGCGCGCGACTGCGACGTGTTGAACCTGTTCGCCTACACCGCGACCGCCAGCGTGTACGCGGCGGCCGGCGGCGCCCGCAGCACCACCAGCGTGGACCTGTCGCCGGTGTACCTGGAATGGGGTTCGCGCAACCTTGACTTGAACGGTTACGGCGGCGCAGCGCACCGGCTCGCGCAGGGTGACGTGATGGCCTTCCTCCGTGAAGACCGCCAACGTTACGGACTGATCTACGTCGATCCACCGACGTTCTCCAATTCCAGCCGCGCCGCGGAATTCGACGTGCAGCGCGACCATGTGGCGTTGCTGGAAGCCTGCGCGAAACGCCTGCGCGACGACGGCTTGATCGTGTTCTCCAACAACTTTCGCCGCTTCAAGCTGGACATCGAAAGCCTGCAGGCCACGTTCGCCATTGAGGACATCGGGCGCACCAGCATTCCGCCCGATTTCGCGCGCAGGCCGCGGATCCACGGCTGCTGGTTGCTGCGCAGGAAAGCCGCCTGAACGGCAGGCGCGTCGCCGATTGACGCGGCTTTCCCGGGCGCGCATGATGACGGCAAGACAGCGCAGGAGGGCCTATCCCATGCAACTCCGCAACGTCGTTCGGCGCGGTGCCGTGATCACCGCCATCGCCCTCGCCGCGAGCTGGTTTGCGCCCGCCGCATCGGCCCGTTCGCATGTCCATGTCGGCGTCGGCATCAACCTGCCGGGTATTTCGGTAGGCATCGGCAATTGCTGGCATTGCGGATACTGGAACGCGCCGCGCGTATACGTGCGGCCACCCTACGTCGGCTACGGATATTACGGCTCGGCCTATCCGGCGCCGGTGTATTACGCGGACCCGCCGTATTATGTGGCGCGGCCGGTTCCGTACGGCTATTACGGCGGCTACGGATACTACGGTGGCTATCGTGGTGGCTACTACGGTGGTTACGCGCCGTACTACCGCTCGTACCGCTACGGTGATGGTTATTACGGGCATCATGGCTGGCGCGGACACCACGGCGATGACCACCATGGTGATCACGACCGTCGCGGCGGCTACTACCATCGCGGTCACTGACGGACCGCACCTCCGGATTCAGGACGCTGCCGGCGTTTACGGATTTCGCACGCGCGGTGTGCTAAAACACTGCTCGCATGAATCCCTTGTCAGACCCGTCCCTGCATGCCGATCGCGGCGGTGAAGCCGCCGTCGACCTGCATTCCATCCGCACCTTTCTGCGACAGTGGTTCCGCGACCCGGTGAAGATGGCGTCGGTGACGCCGTCTGGACGCCAGCTCGCGCGCCTGATGGTCGCGCAACTGCCGCCGGACTGCTCGCGCGTGATCGAGGTGGGGGCGGGTACCGGCGTGTTCACGCGCGCCCTGCTGGATGCCGGCATCGCCCGCTCGCAGTTGCTGGTGGTGGAAATCAACCCGGACCTCGCGGCGTTTCTCCGTGGCCGCTTTCCCGGCGTCGAGGTTGCGTGCGCGGACGCGCGGCACCTCGGCGCGTTGGTCAACGGACAGGGTCCGCTCGGTGATGGCAGCGCCGACGCCGTGGTCAGCGGCCTGGGCATGTTGAGCATGTCGTCGGCGTTGCGGGTCGACATCCTGCGTGCGGCGTTCGCGGCGCTCGCCGACGGTGGCCGATTCATCCAGTTCACCTACGGCCCGTTCAGTCCGGTGCGCCGGCGCGAACGCGAGGCACTTGGCCTGCGCATGCGCCGTGGCGGCTTCGCATTGCGCAATCTGCCGCCGGCCAACGTGTTCGTCTACCAGCGCTTCAACAGCCACGAAGTGGCCAGCATCCGGCAGCCGCCGAGCGGCGGTTGAGGCGTCAATCCAGCGCCAGCGCGTAGTGCCGCGTGCCGCTCTCGCGCAGGTACCCCAGTGCTTCGTACAAACCTTGCGCAGAGTGATTGTCTTCGGCGGTTTCGAGGACCAGGCGAATGGCGCCCGTTTCGGCAGCGAATGCACGGGCCGCTTGCATCAGTTCCCGGGCAACGCCCCGGCGCCTGGCGTTCGGCGCCACGAACAGGTCGTTGAGGATCCAGATGCGCCGCGCGGCCACCGAGGAAAACGCCGGGTACAACTGGGTGAAGCCCAAAGCCGCGCCGGTTGCAGCGTCGCGACAAACGAATATCTCGGATTCG
>DASSRT010000143.1:0-9201 GCA_035701705.1 Rhodanobacteraceae bacterium | reverse complement strand
ACGGGCTTGCGCACGGAAACCGTGGAAGCGCATTACGTGATGCCCGACTTCGTGGGGCAGGTGCAGGACAAGACCGGCCTGGCCAAATCCACCGTCGCGCAGATCCTGCTGGGTTCTGGCCGGCTTGCTGACGCTGTGAACAATCCTCAGGCATTCATTGATCAGGCGGCAAGCTTGATCAACGCGGTCAAGCAAGACCTTCTGGTAAACGGCGATGGTTCGGCCGAAAGCGGGGTGAAGTACGTCAAAGTCGCCGGAGCCTGCTACGAAATGCGCCTTTTCGAGGGCGACGACTTGAAGGAAGTCTTCGCTGCCAATGTGCGCGCTGTCGAGAACGCCGACAAAACCCTGTTCTCGCACATCGTCATCGACTCGGATTCCAGCGCCGAGCGCGGTTTCGCCAAAGCCTGTGACGAGAACGACGACGTGCTGTTTTACGTCAAGTTGCCACGCTGGTTCCAGATCGAAACCCCGGTGGGGCCGTACAACCCGGATTGGGCCGTCGCCTACCGCAACGACAAGGTTTTGTACTTCGTCGCCGAGACCAAGAAGACTGGCAACACGGATCAGGTTGACCTGAATCTGCTGCGCCCGCTCGAGAAGCTGAAGATCGAATGCGGCAAGCGTCACTTCAAGAACTTCGAAGAGGTCCAGTTCAAGGTGGTGCCGACGTTGGATGCGCTGGTGTCTTGAGTGGATTCTTTGACAGGGCGAGTGGCGCGGCGTACATTCCGCCGCTCGGAATCGGTGCCATGAAACTTCTTCATTCCCACGCCGCCATTGCTTCACGCCTGCCGCGCTTCGTCGCAACGGGCGCGTTTGCACGCGTGGATGGTTCGCGCAGACCGAATCCGATGGGCGCCTATCGCCCATTTACGCGCATCACCTTCATCGCCTGACGCGTTCACCGTCAGGCCGCGCCTGACGGAACTTTCCCCTGTTTGCTTCGACTCCGCCAGTGCGCATCCCGCGTCGCGTCCGCGTGCGCTTTGCCTCAAGGAGATCGAAATGCCCATCCAGCAGGAAATCACCAACCAGCTGCGCCCGTTGAAGATCTGGGCCAGCCAGCTCGAACCGCAGGCGGAACGGCAACTGCGCAACGTCGCCAGCCTGCCGATCATCCATCACCACGTCGCCGCCATGCCCGATGCGCATTGCGGCATTGGCGCGACGGTGGGTTCGGTGCTGGCCACCCACAAGGCGATCATTCCCGCCGCGGTCGGCGTGGACATCGGCTGCGGCATGATCGCGGCGCGGCTGTCGTTGACTGCAAACGAGATCGACGAAGTCGCGTTGCGGAAGGTGTTCGACCAGATCAGCCGCGACGTGCCGGTGGGTCGCGCCCACCACCACGGCGAGCGCGTGCGCAAGGATGCCGCCCGTGAGTTCGAGCCCGGCCTCGCGCGCCTGCTCGACAAGCATCCGCAGCTGCGGGTGCGCGATCCCGACAGGCAGTGGTATTGGGCGCGTCAGATCGGCACGTTGGGCGGCGGCAACCACTTCATCGAGGTATGCCTTGATGAGTCCGGCCGCGTGTGGGTGATGCTGCACTCGGGCAGCCGCGGCATCGGCAACGCGATCGGCAGTTACTTCATCGCGCTGGCGCGCGAGGACATGCTGCGCTTGGATGCGCAGTTGCCCGACCGCGACCTGGCGTACTTCGAGGAAGGCGCCGAACACTCCGGCGATTACGTCGAGGCGGTGTCGTGGGCGCAAGGCTACGCCGCGCGCAACCGCGAGGAAATGCTGGCGCTGGTGCTGGCTGCGCTCGCGCGCTACTTGCCGGCGTTCACCGTGACCGACGAAGTGGTGAACTGCCACCACAACTACGTGGCGCGCGAGCATCACTACGGCGCCGACGTGTGGGTGACCCGCAAGGGCGCGATCCGAGCCGGACGCGGCGAGCTGGGCATCGTGCCGGGCAGCATGGGCACGCGCAGCTTCATCGTGCGTGGGCTGGGCAATCCGGAGAGTTTCGAATCCAGCGCGCATGGTGCGGGCCGGCGCATGAGTCGCACGCAGGCGCGCCACCAGTTCACCGCCGAAGACATGGCCGCGCAAACCGCGGGCGTGATCTGCCGCAAGGACGCGGGCGTGGTGGACGAAATTCCCGGCGCGTACAAGGACATCGACGAGGTGATGGCCAACCAGTGCGACCTCACCGAAGTCGTACACACCTTGAAGCAGGTGCTATGCGTGAAGGGTTAGGAGAACAGCGGGTTGCGCCGGAGCGCCGCACGGCCTCATAAGCCGATGTGCAGCAGGTTCAACCCCTGCGCCCGCAACCATTTGGGGCCAGATGAAAGCACGGGTGATCGCCAAGGATGGCGCAGCCCTTCTTGCCCCGCTTCTTGCTGACTCCGTGTCGTGTCTCAATCCGTGAGTCTGGTCTGATGCAGGCTGTGCCGCATGGGGGAAATCATTGCCAACGATCGCGTCCATGCGGCGCAAGCGACCTTGACGTTCTGGATTCCGGAGCGCATCGACGCGTTGCTGTCCGAACACGAGCGCTGCCGTGGCGTTTCGCGCTCGGATTGCGTGCGCGCGATCCTACGCCAATACCTGTACGGTCTGTACGGTATGCCGTCACCTTCCGAAGTCTTGCGTCCGCGTCGCGCAGGCGAGGGCACGCGCGGTGCATGGGGTGGACGCACGCCGGAACTCGGCAAGAACACGGTGGAGGTCAAGCTGTCGTTGCCACGGGCGTGGCGCGAGGATCTTGCCGGCATCGCGGCGATGGCGGGCATCACGTTGTCGCATTGCGCGCGCGAAATCGTGGTGACGCATGTACTCGGTCATGTGTATCTGCCTGCACGCGCGATGTGCCTTCATACCATAGCCGCGGAATAAGATTAGGGAAAACGCTTGCCCTGTAAAAAACGTGAGCGTAAGGTACGCCTCCCCGCCCATCCGGGCAGTGCAAGTTTCGAGATCATGAACCTTCATCCGACGACATCCAGACACATGACGCACGACGCGCGATTCGGCGCCGGCGCCTGCGTGCGGTCGTCGGCTGGATGGCCGTCCTCCGGCGTCCACGCAGAACCATCGAGTCCGGTCAACGATGCAAGTCGTTGCACGCGATTCGGCGGATATTCGCGCAACGGATAGTTTCCTGACCGGCTCATCCCGGCCAGCACTGGACGGGATAGCGAGCGGTCACCTTCACCAGACCGATCCTGTTCTCCCGTCCGCAAGACAGACGGCGCTTTCGCGCATGGGAGAGACAAGATGGCCAACAAGACTCTTTTCGCTGGCACACCCGGCAAGCTGTTGCCGAGGGTGGATGTCGTCAATGCCGCGGGTGGCGCGGCTTACGCGTTGCCGCCCAGGGCCGCGCTCGCGCAGTACACCGCGACGGGCTGCTTGAACGGCACGTTCTACGCCGATGCGCAGACGCAGCTTGCAGCGGTACTCGCGTTATGCGCCGAAGTCGAGCCACAGTTCATCGCCAAAACGGCGATCCACGCGCGCGAGCGTGGCGCGATGAAGGATATGCCGGCGCTGCTTGCGGCCGTGCTGTCGGTGCGCGCACCAGTCTTGCTGCCGGCGGTGTTCGCGCGCGTGATCGACTCGCCGAAGATGCTGCGCAACTTCGTGCAGATCCTGCGCTCCGGCGTGGTGGGTCGCAAATCGCTCGGCACGGCGCCCAAGCGGCTGGTGCAGAAGTGGCTGGACGCCGCTTCCGATCTGACCTTGCTCAACGGCAGCGTCGGCAACGAGCCGTCGCTGGCCGACATCGTGAAGATGATGCATCCGCGTCCGGTGAATCCCGCGCGGGAGGCGTTCTACGGCTGGCTGATCGGGCGCAATGTGGATGAGGCGAAGCTGCCTGACGTGGTGCAGCAGTTCGAGCGCGCCAAGCGCGGCGAGGGCCCGGCGCCCAAGCTGGATTTCCGCCTGATGACGGGCCTGCCGCTGACCACCGCCGAGTGGAAGGCGCTTGCGCTTGGCATGAGCTGGACCGCCACGCGCATGAACCTCAACACGCTGGCGCGGCATGGCGTGTTCGCGGATGCGGACGATGACATCGTGGAGGTCATCGCCGCGCGTTTGCGCGATCCCGAGCTGGTGCGCAAGGCGAAGGCCTTTCCGTACCAGGTGCTGGTCGCGTTGCGGATGGCGCGTGTCGAGGTGCCGACGAAAGTCAGGGAGGCGCTGCAGGATGCGCTGGAAATCGCGACCGGCAACGTGCCCGCGATCGCGGGCCGGGTGGTGGTGTGCGTGGACGTGTCCGGCTCGATGGGCTCGCCGGTGACGGGTTATCGCGCTGGCGCGACGACCGCGGTGACGTGTCGAGAGGTGGCGGCGTTGCTGACTGTATCGTTGCTCAAGCGCAACCCGTTGGCCCGGGTGCTGCCGTTCGACACCGCGTTGCACGAGGTCGCGTTGAACCCGCGCGATAGTCTGGCGACGAATGCCGCCCGGCTGGCGACGCTTGGCGGCGGCGGCACCGACCTGCACCTGCCGTTGGCGCGGTTGAACATGGAGCGTGCCAGCGCGGACCTGGTCGTCTATGTATCGGACAACCAGTCGTGGGTGGATACGCGCCCGGCGACTCGGCCGACGGCAACGCTGCGTGAGTGGGCGCTGTTCAAGGCAAGGAATCCTGCGGCGAAGTTGGTGTGTGTGGACTTGCAGCCGTATGCTGACACGCAGGTGGCCGAGCGTGGGGACATCCTCAACGTCGGGGGCTTCGGCGACAGCGTGATGGCCGTGATCGCGCGGTTCGCGGCAGGCGAGTTGTCCGCCGCGCACTGGGTGGGAGAGATCGAGAAGATCCCGCTGCAATCAAGCGGGTTGTAGAGCAAAGTGGCCGGCAGGGATGCCGTGTGCGATTACATCACTGGACTGTAAATCCATTCGCACGATTCTTGCCCTGCCGGCCATGATGTTTCACTGAAACAACGGAGGAGAAAACAAGACAGTCAAGTTTGTGGCGAATGCTTGTCGGACTACAGAGCCTGGCGGCCCACATGGCGTTAGTCGCATGCGGCCGGGTCGCCCTCCGCGGGAAACCGCCGAGTCGGTGTACATGCGAGCTGTCCGGCGCCTCTTGTCGCCACTTCAAGTTGTGACGAATGCTGCGGGCATTACATTTGGGATATGGGTGTTGAGGGTTCGAGTCCTTCCGGGGCCTTGCGGCTCCGTAGCTCAACGGGTAGAGCACCATCCTCGCAAGAGGGTATGTCCGCGATCTTGTCGTCACTCAAGTTGGGCGAATGCTGGTGGAACTACATCACTCGTGCGCGGAAGCCTCAGCGTGTCGCGGCACGGAAAGGGCGCAGTACCAAACACGGGCCCCCGCGGTTGTTCCACCGAACTTGTCGCTTTCAAGCGTTCTGGCGAATGCCGGCCGGACTACATTGTCCCGGCGGTGCGTCGCAGCACCGCGTTTGCATGCGAAGGGACGATCGCCTTCTAAGCGATGGCACGCATGCAGGGTCCGGCCAAATTTGTCGCCAGCCATTTTGTTGCAAGCGGTTCACCTTGTTGCAGGCAGCCGGTTCGTTCCGGGCGAATGCCGACAGGATTACATGCCACGTGAATGCCGGTCGCTTCTCCGGCGGCGGCAGGCAAGCCGCCAGCGATGCAAGTCGCGAAAGAAGTCGATCCTGTCACCTTTGTCGCCCACCTTTCGAACGTTGCATGGGAACTGTCGCATCCAGCACGTCGCTTGTACTTGGTGCCGTTTAGGAGCTACGAATGAAGCCGGTGCTCACCATCGTTTCCGGCGGTCAAACCGGCGCCGACCGCGCGGCGCTGGATTGGGCGATCGCGCATCAGGTGCCACACGGTGGCTGGTGCCCAGCCGGCAGGCGCGCCGAGGATGGCCCGTTGGATGCGAAGTACATGCTCACCGAAACCGAACGCGAGAATTATCGCGCGCGCACCGTGCGCAATGTGCGCGACAGCGATGCGACGATGATCGTCAATCTCGGTGAACTGGAAGGCGGCAGCCTGGAAACCTTGCGCATCGCGCAGCGGCGTGGCAAGCCGGTGCAGGTCGTGCAAGTGGATTCGCTGTCCGACGTGGCGCGGATTGCCGAATTGCGCGCCTGGCTCGGCGACAACAAGGTCGGGGTTCTCAACGTCGCAGGGCCGCGCGAGAGCAAGCGGCCGGGCATCTACGCGGCGACTGTCGGATTACTCGATCGGCTGCTGGACGTTGTCGATTGACGCGACGGAATCGTGGGGCACAAAAAACCCGCGGCATGCGCGGGTTTTGGTCCATCCCTTCAGGTTTGGATGGAAAGCCGGAACCTTGTTTTGGTGCCCAGGAAAGGACTCGAACCTTCACGGGTCGCCCCGCCAGCACCTGAAGCTGGTGCGTCTACCAATTCCGCCACCTGGGCAGGTGTCCGTCACGCGGGCGCATCACGCCAGCGAGCCGCGTATGGTAGTGGCCTTGCCGGGTGTCCGTCAATGCGGTTTTCGCAGGCCGGCTTGGGTGGTGTTTGCACAATCGCATCCATTTCGTAACCTTGGTCGTGGTAGCGTCGAACGACCAAGTGGAGGTAACCCCATGATCAAGCGATTTCAAGGCATGCTGGCGACGGGCGCGCTGCTGGCGTTGATGGCGGTTGCGGGCGTCGCGGCCCCGGTGGCCAGCGCGTTCGGCCCGGGCTCGACGGCGCCCGATTTCACGGCGACGGCCAGTCTCGCGGGCAAGGACTTCACGTTTTCGCTGAAGCAGGCGCTCGCGAAGGGGCCGGTCGTGGTGTATTTCTATCCGGCCGCCTACACCGGCGGCTGTGATCTCGAAGCCCACACTTTCGCGACGGACGCGGACAAGTTCGCCAAGGCCGGCGCCAGCATCATCGGTGTGTCGGCGGATTCGATCGCGCGGCTCAACAAGTTCTCGGCCGACCCGAAGTATTGCGCCGGCAAGTTCGCGGTGGCTTCGGATCCCGAAGGCAAGATCGCCGCCACCTTCGGACTGACGATAATTCCGCCGCAGAAGGGCGTGATCGACAAGCTGGGCGAGCCGGTGACCCACGGCTTCCTGCCGCGCACGACGTTCGTGCTCGACAGCACCGGCAAGGTGGTCGCGCGGTTCTCCTCGAAGGACGACCACCTGTCACCGGACCAGCACGTCGCGCGTTCGCTGGCGATGGTGCAAAAGATGCAGGCGGACGCCCGGCACTGACCGAGCTTTCCGGGGCCGCGCTTGCTTTCGGGGCGCGGCTCCGCGACGCTGGCGAAATGCCAAGGAACAAGCGTCCACCCAGCCACTCCGCGCGCAAGCCGCGCGGTGCCAAAAAATCGCGCAAACCAGCCGCAGGGCAACCGGCAGCGCCGGCGCGAAAGCGCGCGGACGGCAAGGCTGCGGCGCATCCGCCCAAGCCCCATTCGCGAGCTATCACGGATCCGCACGCCGAGCGCGAGGCGCAACGCTACGAACATCCCATCCCGAGTCGCGAGGCGATCCTCGCGCTGCTGGCCGAACGTGGCAGCTTGCTGCGCGAGGATGATCTGGCCGCTGCGTTGGGGATCGACGACGACGTTCGCCGCGCCGCCCTCGACAAGCGCCTGCGCGCGATGTTCCGCGATGGCCAGTTGCTGCAGAGTCGCCGTGGCGGCGTGGCGCCGGCGGAAAAGATCGGCCTGATCACCGGCACGGTGCTGGCCAACGCCGAAGGTTACGGCTTCCTGCGCCCGGACGAGGGCGGCGACGATCTGTATCTGTCGCCCGCGCAGATGCGGCAGGTGTTGCACGGTGATCGCGTGCTGGCCTCGGTGGTCGGCATCGACCGGCGTGGTCGCCGGCAGGGCGCGATCCGTGAGGTGCTGGAACGGCGCGCGCCGCGGATGGTCGGCCGCGTGGTGGAGGAACATGGCGTGGCGGTGGTCGATCCCGATGACCGGCGCCTGCAGGACGTGTTGATTCCGCCCGATGCGCGCAACGGCGCGCGCGCGGGACAAATCGTGATTGCCGAGATCACCGAGCCGCCGACGTCGCAACGCGGTCCGATCGGCCGCATCGTGTCGGTGCTGGGTGAGCGGCTGAAGCCGTCGTTGCTGGTCGAGATGGCGATTGAAAGCCACGGCCTGCCGCACGAGTGGCCGGTCGACGTGATCCGCGCGGCCGCGGCGGTCGAGCCGCGCGTCACGCAGGCCGAACATGCCGGACGCGTCGATTTGCGCGACACGCCGCTGGTCACCATCGACGGCGCCGATGCGCGCGACTTCGACGATGCGGTGTATGCGGAGCCGCTGCGTGGCGGCGGCTTCAAGCTGCTGGTCGCGATCGCGGACGTTTCGCACTACGTGCAGCCGGAAACCGCGCTGGACCGCGAGGCCTGCGAGCGCGGCACCTCGGTGTATTCCCCGGGCTTCGTGGTGCCGATGCTGCCGGAGACCTTGTCGAACGGCATCTGCTCGCTGAACCCGAATGTCGAGCGCCTGTGCATGGTTTGCGAGATGCGCGTCAGCGCGGCGGGCGAGGTGACGCGCTCGAAGTTCTATCCGGGCCTGATGCGCTCGCATGCGCGCCTGACCTACGACGAGGTGTGGCGCGCGATCGGCGAGGGCGATGCCGACACGCGGCGCGGCATGGGCAAACTCTTGCCGCACATCGAGAACCTGCACGCGCTGTACAAGGCTTTCGATGCGGCGCGCAAGCGGCGTGGCACCATCGAGTTCGAGACGACCGAAGTCGAGTATCGCCTCGATGAACGCGGCGAAGTGGTGTCGCTCGGCGCGCACGCGCGCAACGATGCGCACAAGTTGATCGAGGAATGCATGATCGCCGCCAACGTCGAGGCGGCGCGGTTCCTTGCGAAGAAGAAAATCCCGGCCTTGTTCCGCGTGCATGCGCCGCCGCCCGCCGACAAGTACGAAGACCTGCTGGCGTTCCTGCGCGAATACAAGTTGAAACTGCCGCCGATCAATGAAGTCCGGCCGCGCGACTTCGCGGCCTTGCTGAAGCGCGTGGCAGAGCGGCCGGAAGCCGACCTGTTCCGCACGGTGCTGCTGCGCTCGCAGAGCCTCGCCAGTTACCAGCCGGCCAATCAGGGGCATTTCGGGCTGGCGCTGGACGCCTACGCGCACTTCACTTCGCCGATCCGGCGCTATCCGGATTTGCTGGTGCACCGCGCGATCCGCTACGCGCTGTCCGGCGGCAAGCCAGCCGCGTACCTCTACACCGAAAGCAAGATGACGGCGATGGCCTCGCATTGCTCGCGCACCGAGCGCCGC
>DASSRT010000142.1:0-7308 GCA_035701705.1 Rhodanobacteraceae bacterium | reverse complement strand
GTGTTGCGGACGTAGGCGTTGAACTCCGAGACGGTCGGTGCGTCGATGGCCGAATCCAGCGGATCGTAGCCGGCTTCCTCGGCCATCGGATTCAATGCGGGACCGCTGTAACGCGAGTCGAGCCGGCCGGTCACGTCGTCGCTCGCGCCCAGCAACTCGTGCGCGAACTGGCCGCCGCTCACGCGCAGGTTGGCTTTCAGGATGTACGCGGTCGGCAGGCCGGTGTACTGGTGCAGCTGCTCGGCCACCTTTTGCTTGGTCGCCGGATCAAGCTGCGAGCCCTGCAACAGCGCCTGCGCGTAATCGGTGGTCGCATAGTGCTCGACCTGCTTCAGGAAGCTGTCGAGATCGGCTGGCTGCTGCGGCAGCTTGTGGTGGTACCACGCGGTGGCCGCGTAGCTCGGCAGGCCGAGGATGAACGACAGGTTGTTGGCCCCCGGGTTGATCTGCGGGAAGTCGACGCTGATGTCGTAGTTGAGGATGGCGGACAACAGGATGACGCCGTTCAGGCCCACGCTGTCGTCGTTTTCGAGGATGTCCGCCAGCACCGCGGAGCGCGTGGTGCCGTAGCTTTCGCCGAACAGGAACTTGGGCGAGGTCCAGCGATTGTTGATGGTGATGTAACGCGTGATGAACTGTGCGAAGGAATGCGCATCCGCATCGACGCCGTAGACATCCTTGGCGGTGCCTGCGCCACCCTCGTCCTTGCCGATCACGCGGCCGAAGCCGGTGCCCGGCGCGTCGATGAAGACGAGGTCGCTGGCATCCAGCAGGCTGTCGTTGTTGTTGACCAGCTGGTACGGCGCCGGCGGCGTCAGCGTGCCGCTGCCGACCACGACCTTCTTCGGGCCGAACGCGAGCATGTGCAACCACACGGTCGAAGAGCCCGGGCCGCCGTTGTACAGGAAGGTGATGGGGCGTGTGCCGGGGTTCGCGCCATCCTTGGTGTAGGCGACGTAGGACATGCTGGCGACGGGCTTGCCGTCCTTGTTCTTCAGCACCAGCACGCCGGCGGTGGCGGTGTAGTGGATGGTCTGGCCGCCGATGGTCACGCTGCCGTGCGTGACCGCGCTCTGGTCGTGCGGCGGCGCAACGTGTGCTGCGGGTGCGGACGCTTCGGGCTTGCCGTGTGGCGCAGCCGCGAACGTGCTTCCGGTTGCCGCGAGTGCAAGGCAGGTGCAGATGACCAGCATTGTCTGTTTCATCGAAGGATTCCCCAGTTGGTTGGATTCGAAGCGTCGCGATCGGCGCGCAAACGCCGCTGATACTGGGTTCGGCGGCGTCCGCGTGCATGTGCCATTGGTAAGCGGTGTTGGGTCGGGCGGGAATCGGGCACGTCTCGTAGCCGGTGCTAAAGTGCGGGTTTCCTCGCGCGCGGACATGAACATGACGCAGCCGTATCCCATCGGAACCCCGGGCAAGCCGTGGGGCAAGGCCGAAAAGGCCGCGTGGCGCACGCGCCAGCGCAAGCAGCGCAGCTATGCCGATGAGGTCGTCGTCGCGCTTGAACGGTTGCGCGATCGCTTTGAAATCCATCGCTACGGCGAGCTCGACTATGCGCCGGACCGGTACCCGCTGTATGCCCTGACCAGTCGCAACTGGAACCGCAGCCTGCCGATCATGCTGGTGACCGGTGGCGTCCACGGTTACGAAACCAGCGGAGTGCATGGCGCGCTGCGTTTCGCCGAACGTGATGCTTCCCGGTATGCGGGCCGCGCCAACCTGGTGGTCATTCCCTGCGTCAGCCCCTGGGGCTACGAGCGCATCCATCGCTGGGATCCGCTGGCGCTGGACCCGAACCGCAATTTCACCGCCAACAGTCCGGCGCCGGAAGCGGCGGCGCTGGTGCGTTTCGTCGCGCCGTTCCGCCAACTCGTGAGCATGCACATCGACTTGCACGAAACCACCGACAGCGACGAGTCCGAGTTTCGGCCGGCGCTGGCCGCGCGCGACGGCAAGCCGTACGAGCCGGGCACGATTCCCGATGGGTTCTACCTTTGCGGCGATGCTGAGCGTCCCGAACCCGAGTTCCAGCAGGCCATCATCACCGCCGTGGCGAAAGTCACGCATATCGCGCCGGCCGATCCGGATGGCACCATCATCGGCTCGCCAGTGGTGGCGCCGGGCGTCATCAATTACGACGTGGTGACGCTGGGGCTATGCGCTGGCGTCACCGACGCGCGCTGGCGCACGACCACCGAAGTCTATCCCGACAGCCCGCGTGCCACCCCCGAACAGTGCAACGAAGCCCAGGCCGCGGCCGCGTGCGCGGCGATCGACCACGCCCTGGCGAATGGCTGACGCGACGCGTGGCCGCGAGGCTGCTGGCCACGACACCACCGCCGTCAATCGCAGCCGCCAGGATTTCACCGGCGTCGACAGTGCCTGGTTGTTCGGCTACGGCTCGCTGATCTGGAAGGTGGATTTTCCATGGCTTGAACGCCGGCGTGCCACGCTGCACGGCTGGTCGCGGCGGCTGTGGCAGGGCTCGCACGACCACCGCGGCACGCATGTGCATCCGGGGCGGGTGGCGACGCTGATCCAGGCCGACGGCGCAAGTTGCATGGGCATGGCCTATCGGGTTGCGCCGGCAACGTTCGAGCAGCTCGATCGGCGCGAGAAGAACGGCTATCTGCGCGTTGCCGTCACGCTTGATTTTGGCGCTGGCCATTCGGCCGAAGGTTTGGCGTATGTCGCCGAACCCGGCAACGCCGCATGGCTGGGTCCCGCGGACCCGGCGCAGATCGCGCGACACGTTGCAGCGTCCAGCGGCCCGAGTGGCCCCAATGGCGACTACGTGCTGAAACTCGCCGAGGCCCTGCACGAACTCGGTGCCGATGATCCGCACGTGTTTGCAGTCGCGCGCGAGTTGCACAGGATTTCCGGCGGCGGCTGACTCGATCCCGGCCTTGGTTCGCGCCGGCGGCGCGGTTCATGCCGGCATCGCCGGTTCCGCCAATTGGTCGACGGTATTCCACGAGCCTTGGCGTAGAGTGGCGGCTGCCGCCGAATGACTTGGCGTTACAGCGTGTCCACGGATGCCGGCCGGAGCCGGCGGGTCGCAGTTCCCGCGCACCGGACCGCCGGTGCCTGATGTCGATCCGTCCAGCCTGTCGTGATCCTGCGCGCGCCGGAGCGCATGGCGGTGTACGCGGCTGCGGATCGCGGCCTGCATTCTTCGGGTCCCCGATCCGTCCTCACGATGTCTCTGTTCCACCAATAACTCCACCTGACCAGAGGAGAACATGGCGCACCTCGAAGAGTGCATCAAGCGCAGCTACGTCGGCATGCGGATCCTGGCGGATCGCTGCATGCAGCCCGTGCGTGCCGCGGAGGCCGAGGAGACGTACGCCGTCGCAGCGGCGTAACCGTGGGTGCGGCGCCAATCAAGCACGACTTGTGCTTGATCCGACGAAGCCGAGCCCGGGGAAGCTCCGGACTCGGCTGGCTGAAAAAAAATACAGGATGGCGTGTTTCAACAATCTGCTAGGATCGGAACCGACTGATCCGTCAAGGCGTGCGATCCATGCCTCACGGTTCCACCCAATCCAGGCGGCACCCGCTGGCAAGGCACTTGCTGCCGCTCGCCTGCGCCCTGATCGCGGTGGTGGCGTTCGTCCTGCTGGCGACCTGGGCGGCCTTGCAAATCCAGACCGCTCTCGCCGGGTTCCTCAACGGCGAGAGCGTCTGGTCCAAGGCACAAAAGCAGGCCTCGATCGACCTGCTCGAATACGCGGGCACGGGTAACCCGGCGGACTACGCCGACTTCCAGCGCAATTATTCCGTGCTGATCGCCTATCGTTCGGCACGTTCGCAGATCCATTCCGGGCACTACGATCGCGCCGTGGTCGCCGAGCAGTTGCGACGCAGCCACGCGATGCCGAGCGCGATCCCCGGCGTCATCTTCATGCTCGACCACTTCGCCAACGCACCCTACATGCGGCGCGCGCTGGATGATTGGCGTTCCACCGATGGCGCGATCAACGAACTCGGCGGCATCGCCACCGAGCTGCACGGTGCCTGGTCCGCGGGCAACGTGACGCAGGCCTACGCCAGCCAGCAGCGCAGCCGCATCGCCGCGATCAACAGGTTCATCGAGCCGCGCAGCATGGAATTTTCGGCGACGCTCGCCGATGGCGCGGTAGTGCTCGGCAAGGCGGTCTATGCGGTGGTGCTCTTGGCGATCGTGCTTGCCGTGGTGCTGTGGGTGTTGATGGCCCGGCGCACCTTCGCCCGCATCCGCGGCAGCGAGGCGCGCTACCGGATGCTGTTCGATTCAGCCGTCGATGCCATGGTGATGGTCGACGAGGACAGCGGGCGCATCCTCGATGCCAACCGCGCCGCCGCCGAATGGACCGGACGCAAGCGCGAGGCGCTGTTCGGCTTCCGCTACGTCGAGTTGTTCGAGAGCTACCTGGCACACGAAGGTGCGCCGGGATCCGGCGAGTTGCGCAGCGCCGGCGGCAGGGCCCGTATCGTGGAAACGCAAAGCAGCATGGTGGCGTGGGGCGATCGGGTGGTGCGGCAGGTGATCCTGCGCGACATTTCCGATCGCGTGGAAAGCGAGCGGGCCCGCCGTACCGCGGCCGAGGCGCTGGCCAGCATCGCCGAGGGCGTGATCATCGCCGACGCCGATCGCCGCGTGCTCTCGGTCAATGCGGCGGCCACGAACATCACCGGATTCAACGAGCAACACCTGCTGGGCACGCGCCTGGATGACTGGCGCAGCATGGCCGACGGCGGTCCGATGCCGGAGTCGATCTGGGATCAACTGGTCGCCGCCAACCATTGGTCGGGTGAAGTGCAGACCCGGCATCTCAGTGGCAGTGTGTATCCGGAAAAACTCAGCATCAGCACCATCCGCGACGCCGACAACCGGGTGCAGCATTACGTTGCGGTGTTCAGCGACATTTCCGTCGCCAAGGCCGATCGCCGACGCCTCGGATACCTCGCCACCCATGACGCACTGACGGGCCTCGTCAATCGGGTGGAGTTCCAGCGCCGTTGCGAAGCCGAGATCGAACGCGCGCGCTTCGAACAGCGTTCCGTCACCGTGTTGTTCATCGACCTCGACGCGTTCAAGTTCATCAACGACAGCTACAGCCATGCGGTCGGCGACCGCTTGCTGAAGCAGGTGGCCCGGCGCATCCGCCGCGAGTTGCTCGAAACCGACGTGGTCGGCCGCATCGGCGGTGATGAGTTCACCGTTCTGCTGGTGGGCGGCATGGCGCGCGAGGACGTCGCCGTGCACGCCACGCGGATGTTGGCCGCGTTGGCCGAACCGTTCCACGTCGACGAATACGAGATTGCGGTGAGCGCCAGTATCGGCATCGCCGGGTTCCCGCTGGATGGTGACGACGCGCAAGCGCTGATGGCCAACGCGGATGCGGCGATGTACGTGGCCAAGACCGAGGAGCGCAACGCCTGGCGCTTCTACGTGCCGATGATGCAGGCGGATATCCGCCAGCGGATGGTGTTGGCGGCGGAATTGCGCCAGGCCTTGGTCAATGACGAGTTCCGGCTCGTCTACCAGCCCAGCGTCGAAATGCGCACCGGTCGCATCGTCGCGGTCGAGGCATTGTTGCGCTGGCGCCATCCCGAGCGCGGCGAGGTGATGCCTGGCAGCTTCATTCCCGTTGCCGAAAGCATCGGCATCATCCATCGCATCGACGAGTGGGTGATACGCGCGGTGTGCGCCCAGATCCGCATCTGGGACGATGCCCACATGCCGGCGATACGGGTGGCGGTGAACGTGTCGGCGCGCTGGTTCGGGCATCCGGGCTTCGTCGAAGGTATCCGCCACGCGCTGCAGTCCCATGGCGTCGAGCCACGGCGCATCGCGCTCGAGATTACCGAGGGCGCGATGCTGAGGCTCGGCGAGGAAACCGAACGCACGATGCGTGCGCTGCACGCGCTCGGCATCGACGTTGCCATCGACGACTTCGGTACGGGCTATGCGTCGATGGCGTACCTGAAATTGCCGTCTGTGACGTATCTGAAGATCGACCGGTCGTTCGTGATGGGGTTGCCCGACAACGCCAACGACGTTGCGATCACGCACGCGATGCTCGCGATGGCCGGCAGCCTCGGGCTCACCACGATCGCCGAAGGCATCGAGAAGGAATCCCAGCACGAATTCCTGTTGCGTGCAGGCTGCGTGGAAGGGCAGGGTTACCTGTACGCGTATCCGTTGCCGCCGGCCGCACTGGAACGCATGCTGAAGCCGAAACGGCAACCGGCCGGATCAAGACTGAAGCTGGTGCCGCCACCGCGTACGTGACACGGACGGCCGATGATTCAGTGCCGGGTGCGCTTGGCGTCGGCCGGATTCATTTCCACGCTGAGCGAAAACGTGCGTTGTTCATCCGGTCGGATCGCGCCGACGCCGACCAGGCGCCGGGCGATTTCCTCGCCACGTTCGTTGCGGATCGTGAGCACCATCGAGTATTCCCACGCACCGCTGTCGGCGGGATTGCGGAAACTGCCTTCGACGCGCAGTGGTGTCAGGGCCGCCGGCGCCGGGGCGAGGTCACCGGCTGGCCCCCCGTAGCGCAGCCGGTGATGGCAAGCCGGGCAGACTTGCGAGCTCTCGAGGATGGTCTCGCGGCAGTGCGGACAGACGCGGGTGGCGCCTGCCGCACCGGCGGTCGGCGCGCTCATTTTGCGACGCCGTTACCGTTGCCGTTGCCGTTGTTCTTCTTGTGGATGTCGGTGACGCCGGCCTTGTCGTCCCAGCCGAATTCCGCCTGGCCGCGCATCCGCGAACCCTTCGCGACGCTGAAGGTTTGCGACTTCACGTCGCCGGTGAGGGCGCCGGATTGCAGCAGTTCGACGTGAACGGCCGATTCGATGTTGCCGATCAGTTCGCCGGCGACCGTGACGCGCTCGGCGTGCACGCTGCCGTTGACCTTGGCGCCGTGTTCGATGGTGAGATCGCCGCGCACGTTGATGTCGCCCTTGAACCGGCCGGCGATGCGGACGTGGCCGGCACCTTCGATCTTGCCTTCGATGACGAGGTCGGGCGCGAGCAGCGATTCGGACGCGGAGCGCGTCGGGGCCGCGGCGGGTTCGGCAGCGCCGTACGAGGCTTTCGGTGCCGGCGCGGGTTCGGTCGCTTCCGGGGCGTCGAAGCGCGCGGGGTTGTAAGCGTCGGACGAGCCGGACGAGGGTGATTTCGCGGGTTCTTTCCACAGTGCCATGACGGAGCTCCGGTTCGGGTCAGGGGAACGCCGAGCGTACCCCCATTCGACCGCGATTGGAACCGAAACATGAACGGAATTTCCTGTCCGTTCACGGAATTGTGGATTG
>DASSRT010000141.1:0-2964 GCA_035701705.1 Rhodanobacteraceae bacterium | reverse complement strand
GAGAGACGAGGGACGAGACATAGCGCCACAGAGGCTGCTTGCGCGAGGCGGCCACGGCGTGCGCGGCCGCAAGTGAAACGCCGAGCGTGGCGTTGGCCCCGAGCCGACCCTTGTTGGGCGTGCCGTCCAGCGCGATCAATTTGTCGTCGAGACCCTTCTGGTCGGCCGCGTCGAAACCGGCCAGCGCCTTGGCGATCTCGCCGTTGACGTTGCCGACCGCCGTGGTCACGCCCTTGCCGAGATAACGCGACTTGTCGCCGTCGCGCAATTCCACCGCCTCGCGGGTGCCGGTGGACGCGCCGCTTGGCACGATCGCGCGGCCGAACGCGCCGTCGCTCAACGTGACTTCGGCTTCGAGGGTGGGGTTGCCGCGGCTGTCCAGCACTTCGCGGGCGTGGAGGGTCTTGATCGTCGTGGTCATCGTCGGCGGTTCCGTTGTGTTGCTTGTCTTCGTCATTCCGGGGCTGCCGAAGGCAGAACCCGACTGCGTTGGCAGGATTGCCAACGCGAACGCCACAGGCGGTGCGAAGCGCGAGCGCCATGGATGGCGCGAGTTTATCGGTGTCGTACGTCAGGCATTGAACCGATTCCGGGTTCCGTGCTGCGCACGGCCCCGGAATGACAACACGTTCTTATGGTTGCGGCAATTCCAGGAACCCGGCCCGTTTGGTTGCGGCATCGAGTTCCTTCAGCGTTTCCAGCAACGCTTCCATCTTGCCCAGCGGCCACGCGTTCGGGCCGTCCGACAGCGCCTTGTCCGGATCAGGGTGGGTTTCCATGAATACGCCGGCGACGCCCACGGCGATGGCAGCGCGCGCCAGCACCGGCACGAATTCGCGCTGGCCACCAGACTAGTTGCCTTGCCCACCCGGCAACTGCACGGAATGCGTGGCGTCGAACACAACCGGGCAGTTCGTCTCGCGCATCACCGCGAGCGAACGCATGTCGGACACCAGATTGTTGTAGCCGAAGCTCGCACCGCGCTCGCACACCATGATGTCGTCGTTGCCGGCGGCGCGCGCCTTCTCGACCACGTTCCGCATGTCCCACGGCGACAGGAACTGGCCCTTCTTGATGTTCACCGGCTTGCCTGCACGCGCGACCTTCTGGATGAAATCGGTCTGCCGGCACAGGAACGCCGGCGTCTGCAGCACGTCGACGACTTGGGCCACTTCATCGAACGGCGTGTATTCGTGCACGTCGGTGAGCACCGGCACGCCGATCTGCTTCTTCACTTCCGACAGGATGCGCAGGCCCTCTTCCATGCCCAGCCCGCGGAAACTCGCAGCGGAAGTGCGGTTGGCCTTGTCGAAACTCGACTTGAAGATGAAGGGAATGCCGAGCTTGCCGGTGATTTCCTTCAGCTGGCCGGCGGCATCGAGCTGCAGTTGCTCGGATTCCACCACGCAGGGACCGGCGATCAGGAAAAATGGTTGGTCGAGGCCGATGTCGAAGCCGCAGAGGTTCATGTTATCAATCCTCGTCATTCCGGACGCCGCACAGCGGCGATCCGGAACCCAGTGTCTTTGAACTCGCGAAAAGACGCTGGGTCCCGGCTTTCGCCGGGATGACGCCAAATGGAAGTACCGACGCAGATGACGCCATTATCCCGCCGCTTCCTTCGCCAGCTTCGGTGCATCGCGCATCACCTTGAACTCGCGTGCGGCGCGCACGAAGCCGTTGAACAGCGGATGGCCGTCGCGCGGAGTGGAGGTGAATTCCGGATGGAACTGGCAGGCGAGGAACCACGGGTGCTTCGAGGCCGGCAATTCGATGATCTCGACCAGGTCATCCACGGACACGCCGGCAATCACGAGGCCGGCGGCCTCCAATTGCCCGCGATAGCGGTTGTTGAATTCGTAGCGATGGCGATGGCGTTCGCGGATGGTGTCGCTGCCGTACAGCTCGCGTGCCAGGGTGCCGGCCTTCAAGTGGCATTCCTGCGCGCCGAGGCGCATGGTGCCACCGAGATCCGATGCTTCGTCGCGACGCTGCACTTCGCCTTCGGCCTGCGTCCACTCGGTGATCAGCGCGATCACCGGATCGGCGCAGTCGCGGTCGTTCTCGGTGGAACCCGCGCCGGCGAGGCCGGCGACGTCGCGCGAGAATTCGATCACCGCGGCGTGCATGCCGTAGCAGATGCCGAAATACGGGATGCCGCGCTCGCGCGCGTATTTCACGGTCTGGATCTTGCCTTCGAAGCCGCGCTTGCCGAAGCCGCCCGGCACCAGGATCGCGTCGGCGTCGTGCAGCACCGCGTCGGCGCCACGCGTCTCGATGGTTTCCGAATCCACCCATTCCAGCTGGATGCGGGTCTGGTTGTGAATGCCACCGTGGCGCAGCGCTTCGGCCAGCGACTTGTAGGCGTCCTTGTGCTCGACGTACTTGCCGACGATGTAGATGCGCACCGTATCCCTGGGATTCTCGATCGCGTCCACCGTGCGTTGCCACTGCGACAGGTCGGTCGGTTTGGCATCGAGGTGCAGCAGGCCGACCACGATGTCGTCGAGGCCTTCCTTGTGCAGCCACAGCGGCAGCTTGTAGATGATGTCCGCGTCGGCCGCACTGATCACCGCGGACTCCGGCACGTTGGTGAACAGCGCGATCTTGCGGCGCTCGTTGTCGGGCAGGGGTTCTTCCGAACGGCACAGCAGGATGTCCGGCTGGATGCCGAGCGCACGCAGTTCCTTCACGGAATGTTGCGTCGGCTTGGTCTTGATCTCGCCGGCAGCCTTGATGAACGGCACCAGCGTCAGGTGCATGAACAACACCTTGTCGCCACCGCGCTCGATGCGCAACTGGCGCGCGGCTTCGAGGAACGGTTGCGATTCGATGTCGCCGACGGTGCCGCCGATCTCGACCAGCGCCACGTCGAAGCCGCGGGTGGCCTCGTCGATCGCGTGCTTGATCTGGTTGGTGATGTGCGGGATCACCTGCACCGTGGCGCCGAGATAATCGCCGCGG